>JACCRJ010000149.1 GCA_013813615.1 Lautropia sp.
ATCGAACCTTGCGCGCCACCTGCGCGTGCGCCGGTGCCGGCACGACCATGGTGCATCATCCAATGGCCTTCTGCAAAGCCTGGCGCGCAACCGGGGAGGGAAGTGGCTCCGGGTGCAGCCGACAGCACGTCCGCCGCTCAATCGATCTTGGCGCCCACCTGCTTGACGATCGTGCCGATAGCCGCAACCTCCTTTTCGAGGAAGCGACCGAGTTCCCCGGGGCTGCTGGTGGAGACATCGGTGCCGAACGAGTGAAACTTCTGCTTGACATCCGGCATCGCCATGATCCCGGCAATCTCGCGGTTGAGCCGGTCGATGACAGGTGCCGGAGTGCCGGCCGGCGCCATGACAGCCTGCCAGGTCGCCACGTCGAACCCCGCCACGCCACCCTCTGCAACGGTGGGCAGTTGGGGCAGAACTTCGGAGCGCTTGCCCGACGTCACCGCCAACGCGCGCAGCCGCCCGGCATTGACGAAGGACATGACGTCGGATGCGTTCGCGAACATGACCTGCGCAACCCCGCCCAGCATGTCCTGGACCGCAGGCACCCCACCCTTGTAGTGCACGGTGGTCCACTCCACCCCTGCCTTCAGCCTGAACATTTCGCCTGAGAGGCGGGTCAAGGTAGCGGCGCCGGGGGACGCCAGGTTGAGCTTGTTGGGATTCTGCCTGGCGTAGGCGATCAGGTCGGCGATGGACCGAACCGGCAGGTCGTTGTTGACCACGACAACGATCGGGACGCTCGCCACCATCGAGACCGGCGCGAAGTCCCTGGTGGGGCTCCAACTCAGGTTCGGGAAGAAGGCAGGACTGGTAGCGAAGGAGGTCGCGGCCATCAGTAGCGTGTAGCCGTCTGCCGGGGCACGAGCGACGGCGTCCGCCCCGATATTGCCACTCGCGCCCGCCTTGTTCTCGACGATCACCGGCTGGCGCAGCACTTCGCTCAGCTTTTCGGCAAGGACCCGGGCAGCCATGTCGGTGGATCCGCCGGGTGGAAATGCGACGATCAGCCTGACCGGCCTCTCGGGCCATTCGGCGGCAGCGGCGATGCCGTATCCCAGGCTGCAGATGGCTGCCAGCAGGACAAGAATGGCCCGGTGCCGGCAGACAGCGAAACCTGCCGCAAGCCGTGAAAGTCGCTTCTGCTTCATGATGCTCTCCTGCTCCTATTCAGCCTTGATGTTTCCGGTCCCAGCGCATAGCGGCCTAGTTTGGCCTCGTCCACCGCAATCCCGAATCCTGGCGAAGCTGGAACCAGCGCGGTCATCCGCTCGATCGGGAAAGGCGATTCGAGATAGTCTTCGGCGATGAACTGCGGCCCGTTCAGATCCACCGGCTCGACCATCCCATAAGCGGCAAAGAGATGCACGGATGCGGCAAAGCCGATCGGCGCGTCCTGCAACCCCGAACCGATGAGCTTGAGTCCGGCATTCAGCGCGAGGTCGCACATCTGGCGCGCATAGTGGATGCCGCCCACCTTCGAAACCTTGATCGCCAGGCATTCCACGGCCTCGCGACGGATCAGCTCGATCACGAATGGAATGCCGATAGCCGCCTCGTCGAGGCCGATGGTCATCGCGGTGGCGCTGAGCAGTTTCTTCATCGCATAGACGTCGCTCATCGCCACCGGCTGCTCGAACAACGGCACGCCAAGGCGCTCAAGGCCCCGCGCCATTCTGATCGCCTCGTCCAGCGAATAGCCCTGGTTGGCGTCCGGCCAGACATAGCAGCCGGGCGCCGTTTCCACCACGGCGCGCACGATGTCCAGGTCGAGGTGTTTATGATGGCCGACCTTGACCTTGAATCCTTCGTAGCCCTCGGCCAGCCCGGCCCTGGTCAGATCGGCGGCTTCCTCCGGCGTCGCGGCGGAAACCAGCCTCGCCAGACGGATCCGGTCCAGGCGCTTGGCTCCAAGCCAGCTCTGCAGCGATATGCCGAGCCGACGGCAAAGGAGGTCGTGCAGCGCCAGGTCGAGTGCGCACTTGGCGATCGGCTGACCCGGATCCATGCCCGTCGCCAGTTCCCGATTCATCTTCGCGTGCGCGCCGGCGATGTCGAACACATCGTGCCCCAGCAGCGCCGGCGCCAGGTACTCGCGGATGCTCGTGGCGCAGGACTCGGTGGTTTCCGCCGACCAGCGCCGGCTGGGACCGGCCTCACCCCAACCGATGTTGCCGTCCACGTCGGTCATCTTGACCAGGACGATTCGCTTGCCTTCCGCGAGCGTGCGCGACGGCCCGCGGGGTAATGTCAGGACCGCCTTCGTCGGCAGGCGCACAGGGAATACTTCGATTCTTTCGACTTTCATCTGCCTGCCTGCCCTCGCTTCCTCGTCCAGGCCCACCGCGTTTCAGCCGCGCCGAAGCTACCGATAGTTGATGAACACAGGACTCGCCCACGCCATGTGGCCGTTCTTCTGCCGCACCCGCAGGTAGATGTTGCTGCGTCGCGCCGGCACTGGCAAGACCACCCGATCCTCCAAAGACGACGCGGACAGCGGCACGACCCTGTGCCACTGGTACGCCTCCTTCGGGAAGGGTCCGGTGAAATGATGACGGGAGCCCTCCACCAGTTGCCCAAGCGACGAGGTCGTGGACATCTGCACCGGAACCTGCAAGTCGAGGTCCAGTTCGCAATCGGGCCCGCCAGCGATCTCGAGCACGACGCTCTGGTTCGGATTCTCGCGGTATGCATTCTGCCGGGCGGTGTAGGAGGAGATCGACAGCGCGTCGTCCGCTTCGAGATTGAAGCGATGACGTCGCTGTTCGTCGAATGGCATGCTCTGCAGGCAGGGGAAGAAGCGCAGGAGCCGCCCTCGCCGCACCGCCACTTGCATCTGCCAATCGGTGATTCTGTCCAGGGCCAGCGCGCCCCAGGGGCCCCACCCCCACTCCAGCCGCAGTTGCAGTGGCGTGGCGAATGCCTCCTGCGGACCAACCGCCTGCCGCGGAAAACTGCGATGGACTACGATGCCGTCCTGGATCACTTCAACCACGTCCAACTCGTCGCGGCCGGCGATGCGGTAGGTCACCTCCACCTGCGAACCCGCTCCAATGGTCGATCCCATCGGGCTGCCATCGACGGTGAAGGCAACCTCGATCCGGTCGCCGGTGAGGGCATAGACCCGGCGGGACCGGATCGCCTCGAGAATCTGCGCCCTCGACAGATCCTCGCAGAGCGCGGCCATGAGGCCCTCCCCGTAGGCGCCTGGAAAACCGGCATGGTCGTCGCTCGATCCGACAAAGCCGAAGCGCAGGCCCCGTGCCAGGGCGGCCCTCACCGTGTTCGCTGTTTCCCTGCCCCCCATCGAGTGGGTGTGGAAGGTGAAGGGGCCGCGGTCGTCTTCGGAGTTGCCGTGCTCCGAGAAGACTTCCACCACCGGGGTGCAGGACTCGTCGAAGAGGTCCCAGTCGACGCCGCGCCGGCCCTTGGGATAGGCAAGATGATGAGGAATCATCAGCGCCTGCTCTTCGACGCAGAACCGGCGCAGGCCGGCCACGCTGTCCGCATAGTGGAGCGGCCGGTGATCGCCGGGGAAGACGACGCACTGGTCGCCGAACGCCGACGAATGCCATTCGAATCCGAGGAACGCGCAGAATTCGCCGTCCCGGTTCGCATCGGCGATGACATCCTGGACACGAGGCCAGGTTTCCCGCAATCGGGCGAATCCCTTGGACCAGTGCATTTCCCTGCCGCCCTCCATGCGCTGCATGTCATGCCAGCTGGAGTGGCCGGTGAAGGCGAAGAAATCGAGGTGGCCGCGCGCCACATCCACGGAGCGCTCGATCGAACCGACGCCGTAGCCGTGAGCGTTATGGTTGTGAATATCCCCGTAAAAGATCGAGTAGGCCATCATGCCCCATTCAGGGCGCCGGCCCCGGCGGGATTAACTACCTGGTTAACCTGCAGGCGGACTATAGCAAGGGGCAGTTCAGCCTACAAGGCGCGGCGCCTCTGCGCGATGCAGGCGCAGCAACGCTGCCGCTTCGGGAGACACTCCCACC
>JACCRJ010000156.1 GCA_013813615.1 Lautropia sp.
GCAATATAGTCATGTGATGCGCCTGCTTCTGATTGAAGATGACACCATGATCGGCGAAGCTGCGCTGGACCTGCTTCGTGCAGAGCATTATGCCGTCGACTGGGTCAAGGACGGCGCGCATGCGGACAACGTCCTGCGCGCCCAGGATTACGACCTGGTCCTGCTGGATCTGGGCCTGCCCGGCATGGATGGGCTCGAAGTGCTGCGCCGGCTGCGTGAGCGCAAGTCGCGCGTGCCGGTCCTGATCGCGACCGCGCGCGATTCGGTGGAGCAGCGCATCGCCGGCCTCGACGCCGGTGCGGACGATTACGTGCTCAAGCCGTTCGTGCTGGAAGAACTGCTGGCGCGCATCCGTGCGCTGCTCAGGCGAGCGGCCGGTCGCGCCGAGCCGGTCTTCGGGCATGCGGGCGTGACGGTCAATCCGGCCACCCGGGAGGTGACGCGAGACGGCATGCCGGTGACGCTATCCGCCCGCGAGTGGGCGGTGCTCGAAGCCCTGCTCGCGCGCCCGGGGGCAGTGCTCTCGCGAACCCAGCTGGAGGAGAAGCTCTACAGCTGGCAGACCGAAGTAAACAGCAATGCGGTGGAGGTCTATATCCACGGCCTGCGCAGGAAGCTCGGCGCGGACCTGGTGCGCAACGTGCGCGGCGTCGGCTACTGCGTTCCAAAGGCCGGCGGTTGATGTTCTTGCTGCCGCGCTCGCTTCGCGCCCGGATGCTGTGGTCGCTGCTCGCGGTCATCCTCTTCGGCGCAGTCATCCAGGGCGCGATCGCCTACCGGACCGCGCTTCAGGAAGCCAACCAGCTCTTCGACTACAACATGCAGCAGATGGCGTTGTCGATGCGATCGGGGATCCCGCTCGTCAGCCCCGCCGGCTTGCCGGAGCTGGACGACAATTTGAACGGTTTCGACTTCGTCGTGCAGGTCTGGACTTCTGAGGGCATCAGGATTTTCGAGTCGAGCCCCAGCCTGATCCTGCCGCAGCGGGCGGTGCTCGGCTTCTCCGACGTCGACACGAGCCGGGCCCGGTATCGGGTCTATTCCATCCAGACCCCGACCCGCGCGATCCAGGTGGCGCAGGACCTGGCGGTGCGCAAACGGCTGGCCGGCGGCCTGGCGCTGCGTACGGTCGCACCGATCGCGATGATCGTGCCGTTGCTGATGCTGGTGACCTGGTGGGTGGTGACGCAATCGCTTGCGCCGGTAGCGCGGGTGCGCGGCCAGGTCGCAAGCCGCGCCGCCGACGACCTTTCCCCGGTCAACGAGGAGGGTCTGCCCGACGAGGTGCGCCCGCTGGTGCAGGAGCTCAACCTGCTGCTCGACCGCCTGCGGACCGCCTTCGAGGCGCAGCGCAACTTCGTCGCCGACGCGGCGCATGAGCTGCGCTCGCCGCTTGCTGCGTTGTCGCTGCAGGTGCAGACTCTGCGCCGCGCCGGTGACGACGAGGGCCGCGAGGTGGCAGCGGCAAGGCTCGCCGCCGGCATAGACCGCGCCTCGCGGCTGATCGAGCAGCTGCTGATGCTGGCGCGGCAGGAAGCGAGCGCGGCAGCCGGGGCGAAAGTGGAGGAGGTCGACCTTCGGGACGTCGCGCGCGAGGGCATCGGCGAGATGACGGGCCTGGCCCACGAACGGGGCATCGACCTCGGCCTGGCGCCGGATGCGCCGCCGGCTCGCGTGGCCGGTCATTCCGAGGCGCTGCTGATCCTGCTGCGCAACCTGATCGACAACGCCCTCAAGTACACGCCCGCGGGCGGCACCGTCGATGTCGCCATCCAGCTGGGGCGCCGCCTGAGCCTGGTGGTCGAGGACAGCGGGCCTGGGATCGGCCCACCGGCGCGCGAGCGGGCGCTGGCGCGCTTCGACCGTCTTGGCGGGGGCTCGCCCGGGGTTCCCGGCAGCGGGCTCGGACTGGCCATCGTCAAGACGATCGCCGACCGTCACCGGGCCGAGCTGAAGCTGGATCGGTCCGAACGGCTTGGCGGGCTCAAGGTCGAGGTGGTATTTCCCGACGCCGGCCGGCGTCCTCAGCGAGCGGCCTTGCCGACTCCGTAGCGATAGCCGAGCCAGCCGCCGACGAGGCCGCCGAGGTGCGCGAAGTGTGCGACACCCGACTGCGTGCCGGTCACCCCGAGGAACAGCTCGAGCGCGGCGTAAAGCGCCACGAAGACGCGGGCGGGCAGAGGGATGGGCGGGATCAGCAGCATGATGCGGTTGTGGGGAAACACCAGGGCATACGCCAGCAGGATGCCGAAGACGCCGGCCGATGCGCCGATCACCGGCGCATTGCCGGTGGCGAACGCCGCCCCGACCAGCAGCTGCGCGACGGCGCCGGCGATGACCGCGCTGACATAGGTGAAGGCCATGCGCTTCGCCCCCCACACCCGCTCCAGGTTCGAGCCGAACATCCAGACCGCGAACATGTTGAACAGGATGTGGAACATGTCGCCGTGCAGCAGGCTGTAGGTCACCAGCTGCCAGGGCGCTGCCAGCGGCAGCGCGCCCAGGCCCGTGCCGTCGCCCGGCCACAGCGCGAACCACTGCAGCATCAGTCC
>JACCRJ010000183.1 GCA_013813615.1 Lautropia sp.
CTTCCGGAGCATGCAGATACCCTGGTGGAACTTGCCACGCGGGACTCACACGGCTGGGGCCGCTTCGACGTAAGGATCGACAGCACCCGGCCGCTGTTGCGAGTCGTCGCGGGCCTGATGAACCAACGGTCCCGCTGCAGCGGGATTGCCACCGGCGATCAGGCGATGTTCGTGCGATGGGATCTTTTCTGCGCCGCCGGCGGTTTTCCCGACATCCCCTTGATGGAAGACATCGAGATGTCACGCCGTCTGAAGCGCTACGGCCCCCCCGCCTGTCTGCGCGCGCGGGTGACGACCTCGGCGCGGCGATGGGAGCGTGACGGCGTCTGGCGAACGATCCTCCTGATGTGGCGCCTTCGCGCTGCGTATTTTCTGGGGGCCGACCCCGCGCGCCTGGCCCGGCACTATGCCGCTTCGCAACGACAACCCTGAAGAGGACCTGCGCCAGGTTCAGATCGCGGTGATGGCCAAGGCGCCTATACCGGGGCTGGCGAAGACGCGCCTCATCCCGGCTCTCGGGCGCCGGGGTGCTGCCCGCCTGCAACGGCAACTGACGCGCATCGCCGTGCAAACCGCCCTGGACGCTCGGCTCGGTGCAGTCACCCTCTGGTGCACACCGGATGTCGAGCACGGGTTTTTCAAGGCCCTGCGCCAGAACACGGGCGTGGACTGCCGCAGACAGCCCGATGGCGATCTTGGCGAGCGAATGCACGCAGCATTCCGCCTGCACTGCCAGCAAGGGCCGTCGTTGCTCATCGGTACCGACTGTCCGGCCTTGGGAGCAGCGCACTTGCGGGCGGCGGCCCGCGCGCTAGTCGAGGGCGACGACGCCGTCTTCTGCCCGGCGGAAGACGGCGGCTACGTGCTGGTCGGGCTTCGGCATCCGCAGCAGGCGCTGTTCAGCGGCATGACCTGGAGCACCCCGAACGTGATGGCCGCCACCCGCGCGCGAGCGCGGTCACAGAACCTGCGGATTTTCGAAAGCGAAACCCTCTGGGACATCGACGAGCCGGCCGACCTGCCGCGGCTACGGAGACTGGGGGTAAAGATGCCGATTCAGCGGACGTAGCTGTCCCGGCTGCCATGGTGCTGGCCCGAAACTGGAGGCCGCCGACATCATCTGGATTTACCCCGCCCTTCTGCGCCCGCCCCGGTCAGCGGCACGAACCGGACCGGCAACACTACCTTCGCCGCCACCGAACCATCCGCCGCCTTCTCGACCAGGAGCAGTTCCTGGCTACCGTGTTGCGTCCCCACGGGTATCACCATCCTGCCCCCCGGCTTGAGCTGCTGCACCAGCGGCTCGGGCACGGTCGGCGCGGCAGCCGTGACAATGATGGCGTCGAACGGCGCCTTCTCCGGCCAGCCCTGGTAGCCGTCGCCGATGCGGACCTCGACATTGCCATACCCCAGCGCGGCCAGCCGGGCGGCGGCCTCGCGCCCGAGCGGCTCGACGATCTCGATCGAGAAGACCTGCGTGACCACCTCGGCCAGCACCGCCGCCTGGTAGCCGGAACCGGTGCCGATTTCCAGCACGACATCCTGCGGCTCAGGGTTGATCAGGTCGGTGGAGAGCGCGACGATGTAGGGCTGTGAAATAGTCTGGCCCTGGCCGATCGGCAGCGGCCGGTTCCGGTAGGCGCCCTGAGCGCTTTCCTGGACGAACCGGTGGCGCGGAACCTTCTCCATGGCCTGCATCACCGCATCCGAGAACCGCTCGCGCCCCGGCAGGGCGGCCGTGCTGCGCGCCATCGCTGCGATCTCACCGGCCATCTGCCGGCGCTGCGCGGCGAACTCCGGCTCCGCCGCAGCGGCGACCGGCGCCACCAGCGCGCAGAAGAATTCAAGAGCGGCGAACCGTCGAGCACTGACCATGACGTCTCCCCTGCATCGGCTACCGTGAAGATAATAGTGGCGTCCCGTCGATCAGGCTACACTTCTTCGCAGCACCTGCAAGGCGGCGGCGAGTGCAGGTCCAACCGATAGCCGCCACAGGAGACGTCATCGTGCCGGTCCGCCCGCTCACCCCAGCACTCCTCGGCGCCGCCCTGCTCCTCGCGCCCCTCGGCATTCCCCTGGGACATGCGCAGCAGTATCCCGACCGGCCGATCAGGATCGTCGTGCCATTCTCGCCAGGTGGCGCGGTCGACGGCCCGACGCGTGCCATCGCCCAGGAACTGTCTAAGCAGCTCAAGCAGCAGGTCATCATCGAGAACAAGCCCGGCGCGGGCGCAACGATTGGCACCGATATCGTCGCCAAGTCGGCTGGCGACGGGTATACGCTGCTGCTTGCGTCGCAGACCAACGCGATCAGCGCCTCGCTGTACAAGAAGCTGCCCTACGAGCCGATCGAGGACTTCGAGCCGATCTCGCTGCTGGGGCGCGAGCCCGGCGTCCTGGTCGTGCATCCGTCGATGCCCGTCAACAGCGTGACCGAACTGGTGGCCTACGCCAGGGAAAGGCCAGGTCAGGTCAATTATGCGTCATCGGGCAACGGCAGCGGCCAGCATCTCTTCGCCGCGATGTTCGCGTCGATGGCGGGACTCAAGCTCGTGCATGTGCCGTACCGCGGCAGCGGCCCGGCGACGACCGACCTCCTCGCCGGTGTCGTGCCCGATGGCGATGCCAGGTTCCGCCGGCATGGTGAAGCACATCCGGTCCGGCAGGCTGCGGCCCCTCGCGGTCAGCGGCACGT
>JACCRJ010000245.1 GCA_013813615.1 Lautropia sp.
GCAGTGGACGACATCGACGGACTGCCGCCGGCGGTTGCCCTGCAGCAGCAGCGCGGCACGCCCAGCACCCGTTCCTCGGTCGGCAGCGTCACGACGCTGTCGAACCTGACGCGCATGCTGTACTCCCGCACCGGTACCTATCCGCCGCGCCAGCCGATGCTCTACGCGGAAGACTTCTCGCCCAACACCCCGCAGGGTGCCTGCCCCACCTGCCATGGCCTCGGGCACGTCTATGCGGTGACGGAGAAGTCGATGGTGCCGGACGATTCGCTGAGCATCCGCGAACGCGCCATCGCCGCCTGGCCGCCGGCCTGGCACGGACAGAACCTGCGCGACATCCTGGTGACGCTCGGCTACGACGTGGACAAGCCATGGCGCGAGCTGCCTCGCAAGGATCGCAACTGGATCCTCTTCACCGACGAGCAGCCGAGCGTGCCGGTCTACGCCGGGTTCACGCCGGCGGAAACCCGCGCGGCCTTGCGCCGCAAGACCGAGCCGAGTTACCAAGGCACGTTCTCCGGGGCGCGCAAATACGTGCTGCAGACCTTCGCGACCACGCAAAGCGCGCTCATGAAGAAGCGTGTCTCGCGATTCATGATCGGCAGCCCCTGCCCCACTTGCCACGGCAAGCGCCTGAAGGCGGCAGCGCTGTCGGTCACTTTCGCCGGCTGCGACATCGGCGAGCTGTCGGCCATGCCGTTGAACCGGCTCGCTCAGGTGCTGGCGCCGGCCGCGAAGGGAATGCTGGAGCAGGAGGCAGAGAACAACATCCTCAGCCGCGAAGCATCGCGCCAGGCCACGGCGCGACGCGTCGCCGCCGGCGGCTCGGCCCACAAGGCCGCGCCCGATGTGCGGCGCACGCCGGCTTTGTCCGCGGAGAAGCGCATTGCGGCCCAGCGGATCGCGCAGGACGTGCTCGCGCGCGTCGAGACCCTGCGCGATCTCGGCCTGGGCTACCTGTCGCTGGATCGGAGCACGCCGACGCTTTCGCCCGGCGAGTTGCAGCGGCTGCGGCTCGCGACTCAGATCCGCTCCAACCTGTTCGGCGTCGTCTACGTCCTCGACGAACCGTCTGCCGGGCTTCATCCTGCGGACGGCGAAGCACTCCTGGTGGCGCTCGACCACCTCAAGCAGGCCGGCAACTCGCTGTTCGTCGTCGAGCACGACCTCGAGGTGATGCGCCATGCAGACTGGATTGTCGACGTCGGCCCGGATGCCGGCGAGCGCGGCGGGCGCATCCTCTACAGCGGGCCGCCGCAGGGGTTGCGCGGCGTCGCCGCCTCCCATACCGCCCGCTACCTCTTCGGGGTCCGGGGTGCGAGCGCACGACAACCGCGCACGCCCACCGCCTGGCTGCGGCTGGAAGGCGTCAGCCGCAACAACCTGCCCCGGCTGGACGCGCAGTTTCCGCTCCGCGTGCTCACCAGCGTCTGCGGCGTCTCCGGGTCCGGCAAGTCGAGCCTGGTGAGCCAGGCGCTGGTCGAACTGGTGGCGGCGCATCTCGGCCATGAAGCCCCGCTGCCGCAGGAAGAAGGCGAGGGGGCGGAAGCAGCGCCGGCCGGCCCTTCGGCCCGCACGGCCGGCCGGATCGCCGGTGGCATGGAAGCCATCCGCCGGCTGGTGTGCGTCGACCAGAAGCCGATCGGCCGTACGCCGCGCTCCAACCTCGCGACCTATACCGGTCTCTTCGACCTTGTACGCCGGCTGTTCGCCGCGTCGAATTCGGCGAAGGCGCGACGCTACGATGCCGGCCGCTTCTCCTTCAACGTAGCCAAGGGCCGATGCGAGACCTGCGAAGGCGAAGGCTTCGTCAGCGTCGAACTGCTCTTCATGCCGAGCGTCTACGCGCCCTGCCCCACCTGCCAGGGCGCGCGCTACAACCAGCAGACGCTCAAGGTCACCTGGCGGGACCGCAACATCGCCGAGGTGCTCGGCATGACGGTCGATGAAGCCTGCGAATTCTTCGTCGACGAGGCCGCCGTGCTGAGGCCGCTTCGGCTGCTGCAGGACATTGGACTGGGCTACCTGCGCCTGGGGCAGCCTGCCACCGAACTGTCGGGGGGCGAGGCCCAGCGGATCAAGCTGGCGACCGAGTTGCAGCGCACGCAGCACGGCGACACGCTCTACGTGCTCGACGAGCCGACCACCGGCCTGCATCCTTCGGACGTCGACAAGCTGATGGCGCAACTGCACGGTCTGGTCGCGACCGGCAACACCGTCATCCTGGTGGAGCACGAGATGCGGGTCGTGGCGGCCAGCGACTGGGTCATCGACATGGGTCCGGGAGCCGGCGACGAAGGCGGCCGGGTCGTCGCCAGCGGCCCGCCCTCGGTCGTTGCCACAGCCAAGGGCAGCCGCACCGCCGGCTATCTCGCGCAGGCCCTGTAGGCAGCCGTCCGCGGCCGGGGCCGCGGCAATACAATCGCCGGATGGACGACGTGCACTTCCGGCGTCTTGCCCGCGCCGACTTCCCGATGCTGGGCGCCTGGCTGGCTGCGCCGCACGCGAAGCGCTGGTGGAACCACGATCCGTCTGCAGCCGCGGTGGAAGCGGACTTCGGCGTTTCGGTGGACGGTGCCGACCTGGCCGAGATTTTCATCGTGAGCGACGGGGCGCAGCCGTTCGGGCTGATCCAGCGCTACACGTTCGCAGACAATCCGGACTACCAGGCGGAACTGGGCCCGCTGCTGGCTGTGCCCCCTGCAGCCCTCAGCATCGACTACCTGATCGGCGAAGCGGCCTGGCTGGGACGTGGCTCCGGCACGGCCATGATCCGGGCGGCGGTTGCGGCGCTGTGGAAGGACTATCCGATGGCGCCGTCCGCCATCGTGCCGGTGGTGGCCGCCAACCGGGCGTCCTGGCGGGCACTGGAGCGAGCCGGCTTCAGGCGCATCGCCCAGGGTCCGTTGGCGCCCGACAACCCGATCGACGATCCGTTGCACTACGTCTACCGGCTCGATCGGCCCGACTGACAGCCTCAGTAATGCGGCGGAAATTCGTCCCCCGGCGCGGGCAGATTCCTTTCCTCGTCCGGAATTCGCTGCCGCAGTTCCGCCAGCTCGCGCGCGAGTTGTTCGATCTGCTGCTGCTGGCGGTAGACCGTCTGGTTCAGCTGGTCCAGCAGGTCTTCAGCGAAACTCGCCTTGACCTCGAGATCGGTGAAGCGCCGCTCGACAGAATTCGATTCGTCCATGGGTTCTCGTCGGGGTAGTGCGTGATCGGGCCACCTACACCGGCTCGAGCGGTCGGTGCGGCAGGTCGGGCAGCACCACGTCGATCCGGTCTTCCGGATAGACCACGCCGCCCGACACCACGATGCCCATCACGCCCGCCTTGCGCAGCAGCCGCCCCTGCGCGTCGCGCGACAGCACCGCCGCCATCAGGCCCGCCTTGAACCGCTCGAGCTGCACGCAGGGGTTTCTCAGCCCCGTCAATTCGACGACGGCGTCGGCGCCGATGCAAAGCCGCGTTTTCCGCGGCAACTGCAGCTGATCGGTGCCGCGGTGCCTGCGATCGTAGCAGAGTGACGCTACCATGATGGGCGAACGCGTCCGGCTCCGCGCCGACGCAGTATCGTGTCGACCCATCTTTCGAGGCAAGCCGTATCTTCATGAGCCAGCTCTTCCAGCCGATGCGCATCGGCAACCTCCAACTCGACAACCGGATCATCATCGCGCCGATGTGCCAGTACTCGGCCGAGGACGGCACGCCCGGCGACTGGCACCTGATCCACCTCGGCCACCTCGCGCTATCCGGCGCAGGGATGATGATCCTGGAAGCGACCGCGGTAGCGCCGGAGGGCCGGATATCCCCCGCTGACCTCGGCCTCTACAGCGATGCCAACGAGGACGGCCTCGCCCGGGTGCTGGCCGCGATAAGGAACCACTCTCCGATCAGGATCGGCATGCAGCTGGGCCACGCCGGCCGCAAGGCCTCCAGCCGCGCGCCGTGGGAGGGCGGCTCGCAGATACGCCCAGGGGAGCCCGGCGGATGGAAAGCCCTCGCCCCCTCGGCGCTGCCTCATGCGACAGGCGAGGATGTCCCGCTGGCGCTGGACGCCGCCGGTCTGGCCCGCGTCCGAGCCCAGTTCGCCGACGCGGCGCGCCGTGCCGCGCGGCTTGGGCTGGACGGCATCGAGTTGCATGCAGCCCACGGTTACCTGATGCATCAGTTTCTCTCGCCGCTCGCCAACCAGCGCGAAGACGACTATGGCGGCAGCCTCGCAAACCGGATGCGCTTTCCGCTGGAGATCTTCAGCGTCGTGCGCGACGCATTCCCGGCTGACCGGCCGGTGTGGGCTCGGGTATCAGCGACCGACTGGGTACCCGGCGGCTGGGATATCGACGGCACCGTAGCCTTTGCCCAGGCGCTCGAACAGCTTGGCTGCGCGGCCATTCACGTCTCCAGCGGCGGCGTCTCGCCGCAGCAGGACATCCGGCTCGGTCCCGGCTACCAGGTGTCGTACGCGCAGCGCGTGAAGGCCGAAACCGGCATGCCGACGATCGCGGTCGGCCTGATCACCGAACCGGATCAGGCTGAATCGATCATCGCCGGCGGCCAGGCGGACGCTGTGTCCCTGGCGAGGGCGATTCTCTTCGACCCGCGCTGGCCATGGCATGCGGCGGCGAAACTGGGGGGGCGGGTTCCTGCGCCGAAGCAGTACTGGCGATCCCAGCCGCGCGAGTCCAAGGACCTTTTCGACAAGGCATCGTTCGGCGCCCGTTAGTTAGATCTGCGGCGGCTGAGCAGACCGACCCGGCGGCTCAGGCGACCCGGCGCAAGCCCTTCCTGAACCGTTCCGCGTTCTGCACGTAGTGGCGGGCGCTCTGCTGCAGGCCGTCGATCTGCTCCGGCGTCAGCGCGCGCACCGCCCGGGCCGGGCTGCCGACGATGAGCGAGCCGTCCGGGAACTGCTTGCCCTCCGTGACCAGGGCGCCGGCGCCCACCAGGCAGTTGCGTCCGATACGCGCGTCGTTCAGGACGATCGCGCCGATGCCGATGAGCGAGCCGTCGCCGACGGTGCAGCCGTGCAGGGTAGCCTTGTGCCCGACGGTGACATCGCGCCCGATGGTCAGCGGGCTTCCCTGATCCGAATGCAGCACCGCCGCTTCCTGAATGTTGGTGCATTCACCCACCGTGACCGGCTCGTTGTCGCCTCGGATGACGACACCGGACCAGACGCCGGTGCCGCTCGCAAGCGAGACGTTACCGATCACCTCGGCCGACTCCGCCACCCAGGCCGAATCCGCCAGCCGCGGTGCGATGCCGTCCAGTTCGTAGATCGCCATGTGCCTGCTTCCCCTCGAAGTCGTCTACTTCCTGAACACGTCTGCAAAGAATTTCACAGCCTCTGCCTTGGACTTGATGTTGTCGAGATTATCGTTTCAGGATCGTGCCAAGGATACCCTTGGGCATGAAGATGATGAACAGGATCAGCAAGGCGCCGTAGACCGTCATGTCGACGCCATGATGCTCGTTGCCGATCAGCACCCGCAGCGTCTCCGACAGCGCCAGCAGGAACATCGCGCCGACGGTCGGCCCAAGCCGGACGAACATGCCGCCGGCAATGGCGCCGAACACCATCTGCAGCGAGATTGCGATACCGGAGACGGTGTCCGGGTTGACGTAGAACTGGTACTGGGCGTACAGGACGCCGCCGAACGCGGTCATGCCCGCCGACAGCAGCGTCACCCCGAGCTTGGTGCGCGCCACCGGAATGCCGATGGAGGCAGCCGCATCCTCGTCTTCGCTGATCGCCTGCAGGGCCCGCCGCGACGGATGCTGGTCAGCCAGCTTCCACAGGACCAGCCCCATCAGCCACACCCCCAGCGCAATGTAGAACCAGACGGTGCGGTCGGAGAACTGCATCGCGTAGATGTTGACGGT
>JACCRJ010000270.1 GCA_013813615.1 Lautropia sp.
GGATGGGGGTGATCGCCGCAATGCCGCCGGCCACGGCGATGCAAAGCCCGTGCAGCAGCAACCGCCGGCTACCAGGCGCGCGCATCCGCAATCTGCCTCGCCGTCGGGTTCAGAGTCGCCATGAGAACTGCAGCAGAATGCTGCGCGGGCCGTCGTTGGCCCGGGCGGCGGCGCAGGCCACGGCCAAAGCCACGAATGTCACGGCCGATGTCACGGCCAGCGCGCTGGAAGGAGAGCGACCTGATCCGCTTCCTGCATTGGCGCCGCGGCGGGGGTCCGTCCTGTCACGTGAAACCGCGCCGTCTGATGTCACCGTGTCCCAACCGGTAGCTTTTGTGCCGCAGAGTGTATACGAGCCTGATACCGGCGGGCTCTCACCCGGCAGCGGCCGGTCCATTGCCGGATTCGCTGAGTGCAGCAGCCGGCATGCCATTGCGTTAGCATCGGGCCGGCATCGGAGTTCATCGATGAAACTGCAAGGGTCGTGCCACTGCGAGGCGGTCAGGTTTACGGTACAGGCGGCGACGCCCTACCCCTACATGCACTGCTACTGCGCCATCTGCCGAAAGACCGCGGGCGGCGGTGGATATGCGATCAACCTCGGCGCGCAACACGACACCCTCGAGGTCGAGGGCGAGGAGTATCTGTCGGTCTACCGCGCACGACTTGCCGGCGGGCGCGTGAGCACCGGCGAGCGAAACTTCTGCAGCCGATGCGGCAGCGCGCTCTGGCTGTACGATCCGACCTGGCCGGAACTGGTCCATCCGCATGCGTCGGCCATCGACTCGCGCCTGCCGGTGCCGCCAGACCGGGTGCACATCATGCTGGCGTCGAAGGCCTCATGGGTGGAACCTGAGGTGCGCGCCGGCGACGCCGAGTTCAACGAATACCCGCATGAATCCCTTGCCGAGTGGCACGCCCGCCACGGGTTCTGATCAGAAAGTCCTTGCCGCAAGGCCGACGGTGAGCGAACAGCATGACGAATGATGCGCAATCACCTACCTGGCATCGAATGCGCTTTCGTCGCAGCCGGGCTCCTGCAGGTAGCACGGGGCCGGGTGCCTCGGGAGTGGCGCCGGCGCCGGCCGCTGCTGATGGGCGAACCGGAAGCGGTAGACCGCGCTTGCGAAATCTTCGCCTGAGGCTCAGGCTGTAGGAGGCTGTCTCCTTGAGGCTGTCCCGTCTGCGCCCGGGGCCAGGCTTGGTGGAAACAGGGCGCGGAGCCGTATCGATGAAGCACACCGATGACTCACAAGTCCCCGGCGAGACCCTCGCCATCTACGCCAGGCTTCAGAAAGGGGAAGGCCGCGAAGACGTCACCGAGGCGAACGTCGCCACCCTGATGAAACTAGCGGAGCGCGACGGGCACACGATCCTGCAGGAGGAACTGCGGGAGTGGCGGGCCAACTGACGCGGCTCATTCGATCGTCACCCCGATGGCGCGGACCAGTTCTGCCCATCGCACCCGGTCCTTCCTCACCGTCGCCGCGAAGTCTGCCGGGGTCTCGATCCGCACGGTGTTGCCCGTCGCCACCAGTTTCTGCCGGACTTCCGGTGTCTCCAGCGCCTGGCGCACCGCGCTGTTGATCCGTTCCACTACCTGGGGATCCATCCCCTTCGGGCCCAGCAGGCCGAACCAGATGTAGTTCGAGAAGCCGGGCAGGCCGGACTCCGCAATGGTCGGCACATCCCCGACCACCTCGACGCGGGTGGCCGTCGTGACCCCGAGCAGGCGGACCTTACCGGCGCGCCACTGTGACAGCACCGTCTGCACCTGGTTCATGATGCAGCAGACGTCGCCCTGCAGGACCCCGAGCATCGCATCCGGGCCGCCCTTGTAGGGCACGTGCACCATCTGCAGTCCGGCGCGCGCATTGAAGTCGGCGAACGCGAGATGCGTGCCGGTGCCGTTGCCGGTCGACGCGAAATTGTATTTGCCCGGATTCGCCTTCACCAGATCGATGAACTCCTTCACCGTCTTCACGTCGATCACCGCAGGATTGATCGTCAGCACGTTGGACACGTCGATGAGGGGCGCAACCGGCGTGAAGTCGGCTTCGACGTCGAAAGGCAGCTTGCGGTAGAGCGCCGCGTTGATGCCGTGGGTACCGGAGGTACCCAGCAGCAGGGTATAGCCGTCGGGTCGCGCCCGCGCGACGTAGTCGGAGGCGATGTTGCCGGCGGCGCCGGCCTTGTAGTCGATCAGTATCTTGGTGCCGAGGATTCTCTCCAGCGGCTCCTGAATCAGGCGCCCCGCCACGTCCACGCCGGAGCCGGCGGGAAAGGTCATCACGATCGTGACCGGCTTGCCGTCGGGCCACGGCGCAGCCTGCGCCGGCAGGTGAGCGACGCTGGCGAGCAGCATGCAGGCCACCGTCGTGAGGCTGCACAACACGCTTCGAACGGCACTCATGAGGCATACTCCAGAGGCTTCGCCGGCAGGCTGAGGGGACGCTGCCGGCAGGGCAGGATGGGAACCGAAGCATGCGGCACAACGGCGACACGAGTCAATGGCGCCGCGCCGCCGGCGCCGCCAGGGGCCTTGCACCTCAGCACCCTTTCACCTCCGCACCTTCGCACCATCAACATCGGCATACCCCGCAAATGACCAC
>JACCRJ010000275.1 GCA_013813615.1 Lautropia sp.
TGCCAGCACCAGCGACTTTTCACGGCAGGCTTTGCAGCGCACTGTCCAGGCGGCCTTCGACATCGCGAGCTTTACCGGAGAGGACGCTTTTGCCGGGTTGCCGGACGAGGACCGGCTGGCACGCAACGTCGACGCCAGCATGCTCGGCCTGTTCGACCCGTGGCGCATACCGGTTGACCAGGTCATCGAACTCGCGCTCGAAGTGGAACGCGCCAGCTTCGACGTGAGTCCGCTGGTGAGCAACGGCGACGGCGCCGCCGTATCCATCGACCACGGACATTTCATCTCCGCCAATACGCTGGGCTTCTGCGGCGGGTATCCCTACAGCCGGCACACCATCAGCTGCTCGCCGATCGCCAAGCGCGGACGCGACATGCAGCGCGACGACTGGTATTCCTCCAGCCGGTCCGCATCGCAACTCGCCGACCCCGCGGAGCTCGGCCGTTATGCGGCGCAGCGTGCGCTTTCGCGCCTCGGCTCGCGCAAGCTGAGCACGCGCAAGGTGCCGGTCCTCTACGAAGCGCCGCTCGCGCTGGGACTGCTCGGCAGTTTCGTGCAGGCGACCAGCGGCTCGGCGCTTTACCGCAAGACCAGCTTCCTGGTGGATTCGCTCGGCAAGACGGTCTTCCCGGGTCACGTCAGCATCCATGAAGACCCGTTCATCGTCGGCGCGATGGGCAGCGGACCCTTCGATGACGAAGGTGTCGCCACCTCCGCGCGGGACGTCGTGCGCGACGGCATGGTCCAGGGCTATTTCCTGTCCAGCTACAGTGCGCGCAAGCTCGGCATGCAGACCACCGGGAACGCCGGCGGCTCGCACAACCTGAGCCTGGCCAGCAGCCTGACCCGGCGCGGCGACGACTTCGAAGCGATGCTGCGCAAGCTCGACACCGGCCTGCTGCTGACCGAAGTCATGGGGCAGGGCGTCAACTACGTGACCGGCGACTACTCGCGCGGCGCCAGCGGCTTCTGGGTGCAGGGCGGCGTCATCCAGTATCCGGTCGAAGAGATCACCGTAGCCGGCAACCTGGCGGACATGTTCAAGGGGATCGTCGCCGTCGGCGAAGACGTCATCGGCCGCGGCACCAAGCAGACTGGCTCGATCCTGATCGAGTCAATGGCCGTCGCCGGCTGATCCCGCTTCGGCGATGACGCTTGTGGCTTCTTCAGCAGATCCCGCTATCGCCTGGGCAGCGCAATGAACAAGGCCTTCGTCAAGGACGACGCGCAGGCGCCTGAGGATGAGGATCCGGCGGACAGCGTCGAGGTCACCATCCCTGGCGGCAAGAACTACATCACCCGGCAAGGCTACCAGGCGCTGCGCGACGAACTGACCCAGCTGCTGGATGTCGCGCGGCCGGAAGTGGTGCAGATCGTCTCCTGGGCGGCTTCGAACGGCGATCGCTCGGAAAACGGCGACTACATCTACGGTAAGCGCAGGCTGCGCGAGATCGATCGCCGCATCCGCTTCCTGACCCGCCGGCTGGACAAGGCCGAAGTGGTAGATCCGTCGGTGCACAAGGGCAATGACCAGATCTTCTTCGGCGCGCACGTCTCCTATCGCGAACCGGACGGAACCGTTCGCCGGATCCGGATCGTCGGCATCGACGAACTCGATCCCCTGAACGGGAGGATCAGCTGGATCTCCCCCGTCGCCAAGGCGCTGATCAAGGCCCGCGAAGGCGACACGGTCACCCTGTTGACTCCGCAAGGCAGGATGGAAATCGAGATCGAGTCCGTGCAGTACCGGTCAGAGTAAGTATCAGCAGGCCTTCACTGGGACGCGCTCGCGGAGCGGGGTGTAGGGGCCGTGGATCACAACCGCGCCGGCGCTTAGCGCTGATCCCCCTCGCCGCAGTTCGAAAGCCCGCGCCCCCGGCCTCGCGAGCGCTTTCCAACGTAGACCGCCTCAATGCCGCGACAGCGACCGGAACTGAGGCAGCCTTCGCAGTCCGCGGAAGACATCGGCCAGATGCTGCCGATCCCGCACCAGGAGGGTGAACTTGATGACGGCGACCTGTTCGGCGTCGGTGTCCATCGAGACCTGCACGATGTGCGCGTCGTGGGCGGCAATCTCGCCGGCGACCCGGCCGAGCACGCCTCGCTCGTCGTTGACGGAGACCTCCACCATCGTGCGGAACATGCCGCTGATGGTGTCGCCCCATTCCACCTCCATCCACCGCTCCGCGTCGCGGCTCATCTGGCGCTTGGCCGTCTCGCATTCGATGCGGTGAATGGCGAGGCCGTGGCCGCCGCGCATATGGCCGACGATCCGGTCGCCCGGCAGCGGATGGCAGCACGGCGCACATTGCAGCGAAATCCCGTCCACCGACTGCACGATGATCGGCGCCGAGCGCGGGGCCAGCCGGGCAGTGGCGGACTGGCCGCTCATGTCGAGCGCGACGGCGCGGGCGATTACCGGCGCCAGCTTCAGGCCGAGGCCGATGTCCGCGAGCAGGTCGTTGACCGACTTGGCCGCCGTGTCGCGCGCCACCTTCTCCAGTCGCGCGCTGTCCAGTGACGCGCTGTCGATGCGCAGACTTGCCAGCGACTGCTCGAGCAGTCGCTGGCCTAGCTCCACCGACTCGTCGTACTTCATCCGGCGCAGGAAGTAGCGGATTTCCGAGCGCGCCTTGCCGGTGCGGGCGAAAGTCAGCCAGGACGGGCTCGGCCTCGCATTAGGGTCGCTGATGACTTCCACAACGTCCCCATGGCTCAGCTCCGACCGCAAGGGAACGAGGTCGCCGTTGATGCGGGCGGCCACGCACTGGTTGCCGACGTCGGTGTGCACGCTGTAGGCGAAGTCGATCACGGTGGCGCCGCGCGGCAGGCCGCGGATCTGCCCCTTCGGCGTGAATACGTAGACCGCGTCCGGATAGAGGTCCACCTTGACGTGGTCGATGAACTCGAGGGAATCGCCGGTCTGCTGCTGGATGTCCAGCAGCGACTTGAGCCAGTCCAATGTCCTGATCTGCAGCGCGCTGGCGGTTTCGCCTTCGGACTTGTAGAGCCAGTGCGCCGCGACCCCGGCCTCCGCCACCTGGTGCATCTGCGGGGTGCGGATCTGAAATTCGATGCCGCCGCCGTGCGGGCCGATCACGGTGGTATGCAGCGACTGGTAGCCGTTGGCCTTGGGGATGGCGATGAAGTCCTTGAAGCGGCTGGTATTGGGCTTGAAGGTGTTGTGCAGCCCGCCCAGCGCCAGGTAACACTGCGCCAGGTCGGGGACCACCAGCCGGATGCCGAACAGATCTGTGACTTCCGAAAAGGAGATCTTCTTGTCCACCATCTTCCGGTAGATGGAGTAGAGCGACTTCTCCCGCGAACTGATTTCCGCGGTGACGCCCATCTTCAGGAGCGCCTTCTCGACGGTGTCCGTCACCCGTCCCAGCGCATCCCGGCGGACCTTGCCGGCGTTCTGCACCGCCTTGTTGAGGGCGTCGTACCGGGCGGGATACTGGTAGCGGAAGGAGAGGTCCTGCAGTTCCCGATACAGGCTGTGCAACCCGAGGCGGTTCGCAATCGGCGCATAGATTTCCGCGGTTTCGCCGGCGATGCGCAACTGGCGATGCCGGCTGACGGCGTCCAGGGTGCGCATGTTGTGCAGCCGGTCCGCCAGCTTGACAAGGATGACGCGTACGTCCCGGGCCATCGCCAGCAGCATCTTGCGAAAGCTCTCCGCCTGGGCCTGCTCGCGGTTGCCGAACTCGATCTTGTCCAGCTTGGACAGGCCATCCACCATCTCCGCCACCGATGGCCCGAAGCGTTCGTTGAGCTCCACCTTGGTGACGCCGGTATCTTCCAGGACGTCGTGCAGCAGCGCCGCCATCAGCACGTCCGCGTCCAGCCGCCAGCCGGCGCAGATTTGCGCAACCGCTATCGGATGGGTGATGTAGGCGTCGCCGCTGGCGCGGAACTGGCCGAGATGAGCCTGGTCGGAGAGACGGTAGGCCTCGCGGATGCGCTTGAGGTCCTTGGCTGGGAGGTAGTCCCTGACATGTGCGAGCAGCGGCTCCAGCGAGGCCACGTCGCCACGGGCCGGTTCCGCCGCCGCGAAGGAGGCGCGTGCGCGGCCGGGGGGACGGGCGGGGGCCGGCGGGGCGGCCGGCTTCGTCTGCGTGAGCCCGGCTGGCTGCTGGGCAGGGGGAACGGCCTCGGAGTGCAGCATCTGGAGGCCTTCGGCTTCTTAAGTGTGTCTGCCGCTCAGATCGGTACGCGCCGCAGCATTTCGCGGCCGATCTTGCCGGCGGCGACTTCGCGCAGCGCGGTGACTGTCGGCTTGTCCTTGGACGACTCCACCTTCGGCGTGTGGCCCTGGGCAAGCATCCGCGCGCGATAGGTGGCGATCAGCGCGAGTTCGAAGCGATTCGGGATCAGCTTCAGGCAGTCTTCGACGGTTATACGAGCCATGGTCGATCCGATCCTTTGATGTATGTATCTGAATGCACCGGGGGCGCGAGGCCCCACGCATGCAAAACCGTTCATTCTGCCGGTATGCCCAGCGCGGCAAACAGACCGGGTTGCAGCGCTGCCTGCTGCCGGAACCGGCACCGGGCAGCATCCGCGATGCATAGAAGCTGCCGACAGGCTTCCGTAAACTCTTGATTTACAATTATATATTGGAACTCCGCCGCATGCTGCAGCTCGTTGCGGGCGGCGGCGAGCCGCAGCTCGATCACTTCAGGCGAGTCCTTGCCGCGGGCCTGGAGCCGCAGCTCCAGGATAGCCAGCGAAGGCGGTGCGATGAAGATGGAGACGGCTTCCGGATAGAGGCTGCGCACCTGGCGCGCCCCCTGCCAATCGATCTCCAGGACGATGTCGGCGCCCGCCGCGGTCTGTTCGTCGATCCAGCGGCGCGACGTGCCGTAGAGGTTGCCGTGTACTTCCGCCCACTCCAGGAATTCCCCGGCGATCCTGCGCTTGCGGAATTCCGCTTCCGAAATGAAGCAGTAGTCTTCTCCGTTTTGCTCGCCCAGGCGGGGCGCCCGGGTGGTGAACGACACCGAATGGCGGATCTGGTTGCGTGCCTCCATCAGGGCGCGCACCAGCGAGGTTTTGCCGGCGCCCGAGGGGGCGACGACGATCAGGATCGTGCCGGCAGGGGAGGACATGCTGTCAGGCTCTGGTGACGGAGTGCCGAGGAAGCTGGAAGTCTAACAAGCGGGCGGCCGCCTCACTCGGCCAGCTGCCGCATTTCCCGGATCAGGTCCTGCTTTCCCTCGAAACCGATGCCGGGCAACTCAGGCATGTGGATGTGGCCAGCTTCGACGCGGACACCATCCGGAAACCCGCCGTACGGCTGGAACAGGTCGGGGTAGCTCTCGTTGCCACCCAGGCCCAGCCCGGCGGCGATGTTCAGCGACATCTGGTGTCCGCCATGCGGAACGCAGCGGGCCGGCGACCAGCCGGCGCCGGTCACCGCCCGCAGCGTCCGCTGGTATTCGCACAGCCCGTACGAAAGCGCGCAATCGAACTGGAGCCAGTCGCGGTCCGGGCGCATGCCGCCGTGGCGCAGCAGGTTGCGGGCGTCCTGGTGGCTGAACAGGTTCTCGCCGGTCGCCATCGGTCCGGGGTAGTAGTCCGCCAGGGCGGCCTGGAGCCGATAGTCGAGCGGGTCGCCGGCTTCCTCGAACCAGAACAGCGGATAGTCGCGCAGCATCTTGGCGTAGGAGATGGCGGTGTCGAGGTCGAATCGCCCGTTGGCGTCGACGGCGAGTCGCGCCTGGCTGCCGATCTCCCCCAGCACCGCCTCCACCCGGTGGCGGTCCTCATCCAGCGTCGCGCCGCCGATCTTCATCTTGACGACGTCGTAGCCGCGGTCGAGGTAGGAGCGCATTTCGGCCTTGAGCGCGCCGAGGTCCTTGCCGGGGTAGTAGTAGCCGCCGGCTGCATAGACGAAGACCCTTGGATCGGCCTTGCGTTCATGCCGCTCGGCGAGCAGGCGGAACAGCGGCTTGCCGGCGATCTTGGCCACCGCGTCCCAGACGGCCATGTCGATGGTGCCTACCGCCACCGATCGCTCTCCGTGGCCGCCGGGCTTCTCGTTCTTCATGAGGGCGGCCCAGACCCTGTCCGGATCGATGTTGTCGGCGGCGTCGTTCAGCAAAGTCGCCGGATCGGCCTCGAGGACCCGCGCCGCAAAGCGCTCGCGGATCAGGCCGCCCTGGCCGTAGCGGCCGTTCGAGTTGAAGCCGTAGCCGACGACCCGCCTGCCTTCGCGGACGACGTCCGTCACGACCGCCACCAGGCTGGTGGTCATCTTGGAGAAGTCGATGTAGGCGTTGCGTATCGGCGAAGCGATCGGCCGGGTGGCCTCGCGGATTTCGAGGATCTTCATAGGCACCATCTCAGCCAGGAGGTCTGGATTCTAAGATGCCTGCGCCTTTGCTGTCCTAAACTCCTAGGGGACAGGCTTCACCTCGATCTGCAGCGACGAGAACCAGGCCGCCACGTTGTCGATGTCAGCATCCGACAACATCTTGCTCAGGACGGACATCACTTCATGCTTGCGGTCGCCGCTGCGGTAGGCGCGCAGCTGGGCGGCCAGGTAGATCGACGGCTGCGCCGCGAGATTGGGGGCGTCCGGCGCAGTCGAGATGCCCAGCTGGCCGTGACAGACCGAACACGCCTGTGCCTTCTCGCGGCCGGCGGCAGCATCGCCCGACTGGGCAACCGCCGCCGGCATCCCCGACAGAGAAATCACCGTCCCGACGAGGAAGGCAGCGCAGACGGGGGTGCGCCTGCGCTTCACTGCGCGTAGGAAATGCGGTACAGCGCCCCTGCGTAGTCGTCCGAGACCAGCAGCGACCCGTCCTTCATCACGGCGACGTCGACCGGGCGGCCGCGGTAGGTGCCGGTGTTGGCATCGAGCCAGCCTTCCGCGAACGGTTCGGTCTTTTCAGCCCGGCCGTCGGCATTCAGGTAGGTCACCATCACCCGCGCGCCGATCGGCGTGGTCCGGTTCCATGAGCCATGCTGCGCCGAGAAAAGCGCGCCGTGGTACTTGGCCGCAAGCGTGCGTGAAGAGCGTGCAGCGGTACAGCGGATGCAGCGGGTGCAGCAGGTGCAGCGCCGATCAGGGAAGGCTCAGGCCGCGACGCCGGCCAGCTCGCGGGTCCTTTGAGCGGCTGGAACCTCCCGGCACGCAAGCGGATTCTGTCCGCACCACAACGGCGAGAAATCGGCTGAGCCGGCGCTTTCGCACCGGCTGCGCAAGACCGACATGGTGGCGGTGGCCAGAGGGAATTCCGGCGCCGCCGCGTTCAACGGCCCGATCTCCCGCATGACCCGGTTGACGATGCCGCGTGCCGGCCTGCCGGTAAAAAGATTGGTGAGCGCAGTGTGGCGGGCTTTCGCATCCTGCAGCGCGGCACGATGCAGCGGCGTGATGGTGGATTCCGGGCAGAGCAGGTACGCGGTGCCCGCCTGTACGCCGGCGGCGCCCAGTGCGAGCGCAGCCGCGAGCCCCTCCGCGTCGGCAATCGCGCCGGCCGCGATCACCGGCAGCCGAACCGCTCGAACCACCTGCGGCAGCAGGGCAAAGATGCCGACCTGGGTGGTGAGGTCGGCGGTCAGGAACATGCCGCGGTGGCCGCCTGCTTCGCTGCCCTGGGCGATGATCGCATCCACGCCGTGATCCTCCAGCCAGACCGCCTCGTCGACCGTCGTTGCCGACGACAGCACCTTCGCGCCCCACGACTTCACCCGCGCGAGCAGGTCGGGCGACGGCAGTCCGAAGTGGAAGCTGACCACGGCCGGTTTGAATTCGGCCAGCACGTCCGCCGCTTCTTCGGAAAACGGCAGTCGGCCGGGTCCTGCGGCGATCGCCTCGGCGTCGATGCCGAACTCGGCGAAGTACGGGGCGAGGGTGCGGCGCCAGGCGGCTTCACGCGCCGGCTCCGGCGACGGGGGCTGGTGACAGAAGAAGTTCACGTTGTAGGGCTTCGCGGTGCCGGCCGCGATCGCTGCCAATTCCTTGCGGATCCCCTCCGGGGACAGCATCGCACAGGGCAGCGACCCCAGCCCGCCGGCGTTGGAGACGGCCATCGCCATCGCGCTGCCCTGGGCGCCCGCCATGGGTGCCTGGATGACCGGCAGATCGATGCCGAAGAGTTGCCTGATATCCATGTGCCTGCTCAGGCTACGCGGTCAGCGCAAGGCCTTGTCCAGTCCCTCGGCTGTATCCAGGCCCTTGGCCTTGTCCATACCTTTCGCGCCACGCAGGTTGACGCCGTCGAGGTCGGCTTCGGCGAAATCGGCGCCGGTCAGGGCGCCGCTCAGGTCCGCGCCGGAAAGTTTCATTCGAAAGAAGCTGGCGCCGCTGAGGTTCGCGCCCTTCAGGTTCGCGAAGGTCATCAGCGAGCGGTTCACGTCGGCGCCTGCGAAGTTCACGCCGGCGAGGTTGGC
>JACCRJ010000278.1 GCA_013813615.1 Lautropia sp.
CCTGACGGAGCCCGGACCGCGGCGGAGCCGGGGCGCGCCCTTGGTCAGCGCTCAGCGTGCTCAGGCCTGCTGCTCGGGCATGCTGCTGTTCAGTTCTCGCCGGAGCCCGCCTCCAGGATGCGATGCAGCAGTGTCGCGTCGCCGAAGGCGCCGGACTTCGAGAAGATCTCGATGCCGCTCCAGTTTCCGTCGGCCATGCGTGAACGGGGCACGCCTGCGGCGAATTGGGCGTCGACATCCAGTCGCGTCGCACCCAGTGCCCTGCAGACGCTGACTACGGTTTCGCCGCCGGCGATGACAAGCGTCTTCGGCAGTGGAACCAGGGGCAGCAGGCCGGCAAGGCGCAGGCCGATCTGCTGCGCGGCGTCCGGCGCGGCGATCCCGCCGGGCAGGGAGAAGGTCAGGAGGGCACTGCCGGAGGTGTCGAAGGCGCGGGCGACGGCGTTTGCAGTGTTCTGATGGTCGTCGCCGGCGATGACCCGCCGCTGCGGCGCCCGGGTGTTGTCATAGTCGATCTGCGCCCGCGATACCGTGTGGTTGGATCCGACGATGGCGAGCACCGGCCGCGGCACGCAGGCCAGCCGGTTCGGCTCGCTGCGGGACAATGCCCGGGCGAGGCCGCCCGAGCCGCACCAGAGCACCGGCCCGTCCTGGTGGACACCCCAGCGTGCGACGGTGCGGAGTTCCTCATCGGACTGGGCGTCTGCGATCAGCACCTGGGCCTGCTTGCTGCCGGAATCGGCCGGCGCGGGTTCATCGCCGGGTGCTGTCCGGGCAACCCGAAGACCCCGGCGCACCATCTCGGCGACCGGGTCCAACTCCAGGAGGCGCTCGGTGTGGTCGGCGGCGCGCAGGTACTGCCGGCCGTTGCGGGTGATGCGTCCCTGGCCGGGAAAGGCCGGCGCGAAGATGCAGGTACGGAAACCCCCCTCGCGAAGTAGCTCCGCCAGCTCCAGCGCCCAGTTGCCCCGCAGCAGGCTGTCTATCTTCTTGAACGGGATTGCTGCTTCAGTCAATTGCTGCAGCACGCTCGCGCTCTTGCGCGCGGCGATCTCGGGGCTCGAATCACGGGTGCCGAGGTTGATGGCGGCATGCTCGACTCCCGACTGGCGCGGCACGTCCAGGAATACCGGGATCGGGCCGAAGCGCTTGGAAAATGCGACGGCGCTGTCCAGCGCGCCGGTCAGGTCGTCGGCGGCGAGGTAGAGGCCGCTCATCCTTGGGCAGTTGCGCCGTCGGTTCCGCCCACGGCAACGCCTGACAACTTGAGGGCGAAGTCGATCGCCTCGATCAGGCTGGTCTCGCTGGCGGTTCCCTTGCCGGCGATATCGAAGGCGGTGCCGTGATCGACGGACGTGCGGATGACGGGCAGACCGAGCGTCACGTTGACGCCGCTCAGCGAATCCCATTGGCCGGTTTCCGGGTGCACGTGAAAGCCCAGCAGCTTGACCGGTATGTGACCCTGGTCGTGGTACATCGCGACGACGGCGTCGTACTTGCCGGCGCGCAGGTTCACGAAAATCGTGTCGCCCGGGAAGGGGCCGTGCACGCCGAAGCCTTCCGCCGCCAGCGCTGCGAGCGTCGGGGCGGTGACGTCGATGTCCTCGCGCCCGAACAGGCCGCCCTCGCCGGCATGCGGGTTGAGGGCGGCGACGGCGATGCGTGGCGATGCAAAGCCGAGCCGGCGCAGCGCTTCGTCCGTCAATTCCACGACGCGGCGCAGACGCTCCGGCGTCAGTCGCGCCGGCACCTTGCTGAGTGCGGTGTGGGTGGAGACGTGGCTCACGCGCATGTTGCCATGGGCTAACATCATCACCGAGTCGCGCGCGCCCGTCAGCTCCGCCAGCAGTTCGGTGTGGCCGCTGTAGTGGTGGCCGGCCAGGTTGAGCGCTTCCTTGCTGAGCGGCGCCGTGCAGATGCCGTCGACCTGCCCCTTCATCGCGAGGCGCACGGCGATCTCGATTGCGTTGTAGGCGAGCCTTCCCGCTTGCGCAGAGGTTTGGCCCGGCTCGATGTCTTCGGTCGTCGGGCCGGCGTCGACGAAGCCGAGCGCCGGCCAGTGGTCGGACTCGACGGTGCGCAGGTATTCGACGCCGCAGGTGGGTAGTGAAAGGGATCGTGCCGTGTTGCGATAGGTCCTGGCGCAACCGACTACCAGCAGTTCCAGTTCGCCGGCGTGGATGCGTGGTTGCAGCCGGCTTACCGCCTTCAGGATGATTTCCGGGCCGATGCCAGCCGGGTCTCCCATGGTGATCGCGATCCGCGGTGATGGCATCGGACGGACTCTCCAGTTGGCCGGTCCACCCGTCGCTGCCCCGCGCAGCTGCCTCTCGGACTATTGGACGTAGCGTCCCAAGTATGGCACGGGACAGGATGGCGCCGCCGCTGCCCCTGCGTCAGACCTCTTTTCGAGAGTTGAACACCGAGACGAATTCCGGCAGCTGTTCGAAATCGCCGGGAACCAGGTAGTCGAGAGCCGCCCGGAGGTCGGCCTGCGGCTCCTTGGCCGCATGCTGCAGCCGCGCCGCCACCAGAGGGGCTGCCCCGACCGAGACGCCGGCCGTAAAAAGTGCGTGCGCAACCAGCGTCGAGCAGACCGCGCGGGTCGGGTCTGCCCGGCGCATCCGCCGGGGGCTAAGCCAGCGGCCCAGCGGCGACGGCGCGAACAGCACCAGCCTCGCCAGCGCGATCACATGGTTGAGGTCGTAGGAAAGGCCTACCCTCGCCAGGAGGTAGTCGATGAGTTCCTGTCGCGACGTCTCCGGCAGGCGGCTTGCCCGCACCACCTGGATGTCGTGGTCCGCGAGGCCTTCCAGGGTGATCATGCGCACGCCGGCTTCCACGTCCGCCTCGACGATGCAATGCGACGCTTCCGGATGATGGCCGGGGCCGACGTAGATCGCCACATGCGACCACTCGGATTGCGTCAGCCTGCAGACCAGCGACGAGAATCGGGTGTTTCCGGCGACGAGGATCACGTCACCCGGCTGCAGCAGCGACCGCAGGTCGTGGCGGGGTCGGCGAACCGGTGCGGCTTCGGCCGGTGCGGCGCAAACCGGTGCAACCAGGTAGTTCACCAGCCCCTTGTAGAAAGCCCGTCGGATGTATTCGATCGGTCTCATCAGTCACTCCTCAACATCTTGACGCTTTCGCGTCTACTGCGGTGCCGCTCCGCAGCGACGATGCTCTGCCGCCTGTTCGAGCCTACGCTCGCCGAAGGTCGGCGGGCATGAAGTAAGTCACAGGCGCCCTGCCGCCGGTTCAACAGACGGCGCGTGCGGGCCGCCAGCTCCGTCGTCTCCAAAAGGCACGCTCCGTGCCCTTGCCGCATGACAGGCGGGCTACTTCGCCAAGCTGACAGGACCGCCGACAGTCTTGCTGGCATCCCGGAAGGCGTTCTCGCTCTCCGACATCAGGGTCTTGCCGCGGGAGATCAGGCTGTCCCCTTCCGCCATCTGTTTTTGGCCATCGGTGACGAGCTGGCTCCCCTTTGCCTTCACTTTTTCGCCGGAAGTGACCAGGTCGTTGCCCTGCTTCCATTGGCGACTGATGTCTTCGACGCTGGCGGCGTGCTGCTTTACCTTCGGCTGGTCGGGAGTGGTGCTGGCG
>JACCRJ010000296.1 GCA_013813615.1 Lautropia sp.
CAATACGGCCGGCCAGATCAGCGGCGTGGGTCTGGTCGTGCGGGATAACGGGCCGGGTTTTGCGCCCGCGATGATGGCCCGCGTCTTTGAGCCTTATGTCAGCAGCAAGGCCAAGGGCACCGGGCTCGGGCTGGTGATCGTCAGGAAGATCATCCAGGATCACGGCGGCCGGGTCGAAGTCGGCAACCGGCCGGAGCCGTTTGCGCTACCGGAAGTGGCGCCGGACCGATCGGCGAAGGGCGCGAGCGCCGTTCCCGGGGCGTATGTCCATGTGCTCTTTGCGAAATTGGAAAAAAACGACGACAATTTCAGCGTGCCCGCAACAGAAAATCCAGTCGCTTCGATGCTGCATCCAGTGCAGACCGCATCGGTACCGGCTGACAAAAACCGACGCTAGGAAAACCATGGCCGAAATTCTTGTAGTCGACGACGAAATGGGGATCCGGGAGCTGCTTTCGGAGATTCTCGGAGACGAGGGACATTCGGTGACCCTGGCGGAGAACGCCCAGCGGGCCCGCGAAGCGATGACGGCAAGCATAGTGGACCTGGTGCTGCTGGACATCTGGATGCCCGATACCGACGGCGTGACGCTCCTGAAGGAATGGGCCGCCGGCGGCCAGCTCACCATGCCGGTGATCATGATGTCAGGGCATGCCACCATCGAAACCGCCGTCGAGGCCACCCGGATCGGCGCGCTGGACTTTCTCGAGAAGCCGATCGCGCTGCAGAAACTGCTGAAGGCCGTGGAGCAGGGTCTCAACAAGGGAAAGAGCGGGGCGGTCCCGGTCAGGGCGATGTCGAGCTTCCAGTCCACGGCGAGTTCGTCACCCCTGTCGATGCTGCAGGTACCTGGGCCGCAGAACAGCAGCCACTTGATTCCCTTGACGTCGCCCAGCGCGCAGTTCCTGGCGGCACCGGCCGGGGGGATTCCGGCGCAGCATCTGCATCCGTCGATCATGGCGCGGGACCTGCCGCTGGACGTGCCCCTGCGGGAGGCGCGTGAATGCTTCGAGCGCGCCTACTTCGAGCACCACCTGCACCGCGAGCACGGAAGCATGACCCGCGTCGCGGAAAGGACCGGCCTCGAGCGCACCCACCTCTACCGCAAGCTCAAGCAGCTGGGCATCGACCTGTCCAAGGGCAACTACCGGCGCGGCGCCAGCCAGGCGCTGTAGGCGCTGCAGTAGCATCCGGCGCGACTGTACCGGCACGACGCGGCTTCACAGCCAGTCGCTGCGAGACGGATCAGCGATGAGCGTCCCCCGCAGCAGACGCAGATTCCTGATCGGCACCGCGGCAGCCGGCGCAATGCTCGGCACGCCGGCCCTGGCGGCCGCCCCCCTGCATCGTCTGCGCTTCCAGAGCATCTGGCCTGCGAAGGACATCTTCCACGAGTTCGCCAACGACTTCACCCGCAAGGTCAACGATATGTCGAGCGGCAGGCTGCGCATCGACATGCTGCCTGCCGGGGCCATCGTCAAGCCTTTCGACGTGCTCGACGCGGTGGGCAGCGGCGTGCTCGACGGCGCGCATGGGTCGCTTGCCTACTGGTACGCCAAGAACTCCGCGATGGCGCTCTGGGGGTCGGGCCCGGCCTTCGGCATGGACCCGAACATGGTCCTCGCCTGGCACGTCTACGGCGGCGGCAGCCAGCTCCTGCGGGAGATCCATCAGTCGCTGAACCTGGCGGTCGAGTCCTTCGTCTACGGGCCGATGCCGACCCAGCCGCTCGGCTGGTTCAAATTACCCATCAACCGTCCGGAGGACCTGCGCGGGCTGCGGTTCCGTACGGTCGGTCTGTCGATCGACCTTTTTGCCGAGATGGGGGCGGTGGTGCATCCGCTGCCGGCGGCGGAGATCGCGGCCGCGATGGACCGGGGGCTGCTCGACGCGGCTGAATTCAACAACCCGACCTCCGACCGGATCCTCGGGCTGACGGACGTCGCGAAGGTGTGCATGCTGCGAAGCTTTCACCAGAGCGCCGAGAATTTCGAGATTCTGTTCAACGGCAGGAGCCTCGAGGCGTTGCCGAGCGACCTCAAGGCGATCATCGGATACGCGGTACAGGCCGCGTCGGCGGACATGAGCTGGAAGGCCATCGACCGTTACTCGAGCGACTACCAGCAGATGGTGATGCGCCAGGGCGTCCGCTTCGAGAAGACGCCCGACAGCGTCCTGCAGGCGCAGCTCGACGCGTGGGATCTCGTGGCGGAACGCAAGTCGCGAGAGAACCCGATGTTCCGGCGGGTGCAGGAGTCGATGCGGGCCTTCGCCGAGCGGGCCACCCAGTGGCAGTTGGAGACTGTCGTCGACGGCAGGATGGCCTGGGACCACTTCTTCAGCCCTCGCAAGAAATAGCGCCGCCGCCGCGGCCAGGGGATCCGTCGGCAGGGGCGGTCCTGTGATCAAAAGCACAGCGCGGGTGGCACGTGGCACCTACACTGGCCGCACGGACGAACCGCGCCCCATGACCTGCTTCGGTACCGGCGCCCAACCGCAAAGACAAGCACATGCAGAGCAGTTCCGGCGGCTGGTCCACCACGCGTGACTCCAACGTCAACGGCGTGGTCACAGAGATCGCTTCCGATGAAGTCTTTATTCAGACGCCGAGCGGGGCGCTCGCCGCCGCCGGTGCAACGGCCGAACTGCCGGACCGGCTGCG
>JACCRJ010000299.1 GCA_013813615.1 Lautropia sp.
CTTCGTGGCTGCGATGGGATTACCGGTGGCCGGCTACCTGCGGGATACGCAGGCCTATGTGCACCTGGCCGCGCACGGCCTGACCGTGTTCGACGTCCGCACGGCGCAGGTGGCGCAGGACCTTGAAACCTGGAGGCCGCTCACGCAGTGGGTGCTGCACTGAACAGCGCTTGGCGCAATCCCAGCACGTCGTCCATGTCATAGAGGCCGCTGTCGCGTCCGGCCAAAAAGCGGGCTGCCCGCAGGCTGCCTTGGGCGTAATTGGCGCGGCTGGTCGAGCGATGGGTGATCTCGATTCGCTCGCCGGTGCCGAGGAACATCACCGTATGGTCGCCCACCACGTCGCCACCGCGGATGGCGGAGAAGCCGACGGTTCCCGGGGTGCGCGGGCCGGTATGACCGTGGCGCGCATGCACCTCGATGTCCGCCAGCCGCTTGCCTTGTGCTGCGGCGACGACTTCGCCCATCTTTTGCGCGGTGCCGGAGGGCGCGTCCACCTTGTCGCGATGATGTGACTCGACGATTTCGATGTCGCAGGTGTCGGCGAGGGCGGCTGTGGCCTGCGCGATCAGCTTCATCGCGACGTTGACGCCGATGCTCATGTTCGGCGACAGGACGATCGCGAGTTCACGGGATGCCGCCTGGATGGTGGCGCGCTCGGTTTCGGTGAAACCGGTGGTGCCGATCACCATCCTGGTGCCGCTGCGGCCGCAGGCCGCCAGGTGAGCGAGCGTCGCCGCGGGCCGGGTGAAGTCGATCAGGACGTCCGCCGACTGCAGGCCTTCATGCAGGTCGGCCGTGACGCGCACGCTGCTCTGCCCGCCGATTGCCGCCAGCGGATCGGTGCCGACGACCGGGCTCGCCGCGATGTCGAGCGCACCGGACAGGGTCAGATCCGGCGCGCTGTTGACCGCTTCGATGAGCATCCTGCCCATGCGGCCGCTCGCGCCGGCAATGGCGATGCGCAGCATGTCAGCCGGCCGCCGGCTGGTAACCCGGCAGCGCGGGGTCCCTGGGGTCGTCGCGCTGGGGCAAGGCGTCGGCCTTGACGCGGGCCACCCGGTCCTCCTGGAATTCGATCGTCACCTTGCGCAACTCCGCGTCGCCGTTCGGATACTGGAAGCGAAACACGTAGTCCCAGCGGTTGGGATGGAAGATGTCGGTCAGCAGCGGCGAGCCGATGGTCAGCCTGACCTGCTCGCGGCTCATGCCTTCGCGCACCTGGTCCAGCATTTGCTGGTTGAGGTAGTTGCCCTGCGGGATGGAGAACTTGTAGGGCTCGAGGAAGCCGCTGCGGGATCGGTCGGCGCTGGTGCATCCGCCGGCAAGCGCCAGCGCAAGCAGTAGTGCCGGCAAGAGTGTCGGCAAAAGTGCCGGCAACTGCGCCGGCAAAACCGCGGTCGCGCTCTGATATTCAGTACCTCCTCGGCGAGCCGATTTCAGGCCTCGATCCGCAGGAGCGGTTGGTGTGAAAGGCATCGTGGAACTCCCTGCTGTGGGCGGCAGCCGCCCGGCCGGCGGCGCAATCGGACGCTGTATGATAAAGGTGTTGCAACCTCCCCATGTGCGAGCCGCCGTGTCGACCACTGCAGACTTGAAGAGTGCAGGACTGAAGGCTACCCTCCCACGGCTGAAGATCCTGGAGATTTTCCAGCATGGTCGCCAGCGCCACATGAGCGCGGAAGACGTCTACCGAGAGCTCCTGACGGAGCACCAGGACGTCGGACTGGCCACCGTCTACCGGGTCCTGACCCAGTTCGAGCAGGCCGGCATCCTCAAGCGCAGCAACTTCGAGTCTGGCAAGGCGGTCTTCGAGCTCGATGAGGGCTCCCACCACGACCATCTCGTCTGCCTGCAATGCGGCCGGGTAGAGGAATTCTTCGATTCCGCTATCGAGCAGCGGCAGCAGCGCGTCGCGGCGGAGCACGGCTTCGAGCTTCAGGAGCATGCGCTGGCGCTGTACGGCAACTGCAAGCGGCCGCAATGCCAGTATCGTCTCAGGTAGGCGGCCAGTCGCAGCAGCAGTCCCAGTCGGCGGCGGATGAGCCCGGCCTGGCGCTGATAGCGCCGCCGGCAGCCGGCTATGACGAGATGCTGCTGCCGGACGGCGCGGTCCGTCCCCGTTATGCGGCCTATCAGGACTGGCTGCAGTCCCGGTCCGCGGACTGGATGGAGCGCAAGCGTGCCGAGGCAGACCTGATCTTCCGGCGCACCGGGATCACGTTTTCCGTCTACGGGGACGAAACCGGTACCGAGCGCCTGATCCCGTCGGACGTCGTGCCGCGCATCATCGACGCCGAGGAGTGGGGCCGGCTCGAGCTCGGCCTCATCCAGCGGGTCAAGGCAATCAACCGCTTCCTCTGGGACATCTATCACCAGCAGGACATCCTGCGCGCCGGGCTCATCCCGGCAGACCAGATCCTCATCAACCAGCAGTACCAGGTGGCGATGGTGGGCGTGCAGGTGCCGCACCAGACGTACGCCCACATCGTCGGCGTCGACCTGGTGCGCCACAACGACGGCGAGTTCTACGTGCTGGAGGACAACCTGCGAGTACCTTCGGGTGTGTCGTACATGCTGTCCAACCGCAAGATGATGATGCGGTTGTTCCCGGAGCTGTTTCAGACGTATGCGGTCCGGCCGGTGGAGCATTACCCGGCGATGCTGCTGGACACGCTGAACAACGCGTCGCTTCAGGACCGCCCCACCGTCGTGGTGCTGACGCCGGGCCCTTACAACAGCGCCTACTTCGAGCACGCCTTCCTGGCGCAGCAGATGGGCGTGGAGCTGGTGGAGGGCCGGGACCTCTTCGTGGAAGACGGGTTCGTCTACATGCGGACCACCTCCGGGCGCCAGCGCGTGGACGTGGTCTACCGCCGCCTGGACGACGTGTTCCTCGACCCCCTGGCGTTCCGCCCGGACTCGGTCCTGGGAGTGCCCGGGCTGCTGGCCGCATACCGCCTGGGCAACGTCGTCATCTCGAACGCGATCGGCGCCGGGGTGGCCGACGACAAGTCCATCTACCCGTACGTCCCTGACATGATCCGCTTTTACCTCGGCGAGGAGCCGCTGCTCAAGAACGTGCCGACGTTCCAGTGCCGCAAGCCGGACGATCTCGCCTATGTGCTGGCGCACCTGCCGGAACTGGTGGTCAAGGAAGTCCACGGGGCCGGCGGCTACGGCATGCTCGTCGGGCCGACCAGCAGCACCGAGGAGATCGACCGATTCCGCAAGGTGCTGATCGCCCGTCCGCAAAGCTACATCGCGCAGCCCACCTTGTCGCTGTCCACCTGCCCGACCTTCGTCGAGGAGGGCGTCGCGCCGAGGCACCTCGATCTCCGCCCGTTCGTGCTGACCGGCAGGGAGATCCGGATCGTGCCTGGCGGCCTTACCCGGGTCGCCCTGCGCAAGGGCTCGCTGGTGGTCAACAGTTCCCAGGGCGGCGGCACCAAGGACACATGGGTGGTGGACCACTGATGCTCTCCCGGGTCGCATCGCATCTCTACTGGATGGCCCGCTACCTGGAACGCGCGGAGAACATGGCGCGGATCCTGGACGTCGGCCAGTTGCTCTCCCTGGTTTCGCGCGGCGCCGGCAGCGAAGCGTCCGCCATCGAACCGCTGGTCATCACCAACTCTCTGGACGCCTTCGACGCGTCCGGCCGCGCCCGCACGCCGGAGGACGTCGCCGGCTACCTCGCGTGGGACGGCCTGCATGACTCCAGCATCTTCAATTGCCTGCGCAACAGCCGGGAGAACGCCCGCGCCGTCCGTGCCGACATCACCACCGAGATGTGGGAGGACATCAACGACACCTGGCTACACCTGCTGCAGAAGCGCCATCAGGACCACGAGCCGGCAGACAACGCCTTCTTCGAATGGGTGAAGGAACGCAGTCACCTGTTTCGCGGGATCACCTTCGCCACCATTCGACGTGACCAGCCCTACCATTTCATCCGGCTGGGCACGTTCATCGAGCGGGCCGACAACACCGCGCGGATCCTGTCGGTCAAGCAATCCACGCGCGGAACGTCCCAGGCCGGCGACGAAGTCACCGACTATTACCGCCTGAGCGCGGTGCTGCGTTCGGTGAGCGCGTTCGAGGCGTATCGCGACACCTACCGGGACGGTGTCGACGAGCGCCACGTCGCGGAACTGCTGATACTGGACCCGACGCTGCCGCGCTCCCTGCGATTCTGCTTCGACGAGATCGTGCGGATCCTGACGCTGCTTCCGGGCGCCACCGCCAAACCCGCCCGCCGCCTCGCGGTGACGCTGCTCGCCAACCTCGAGTTCGCCAGCATCGAGGAGATCTACAGCGAGGACTACCATGGGTTCCTCGAGCGGTTCCTGCTGGAGACGGCGCAACTCGGCGACGCGCTGCATCATGCCTACCTGGAACTGAAGTAGGGAGCGCCCGGTGAAGCTGTCCGTCTACCACGCCACCACCTACCGCTATGCCGAACCGGTGTCGCGCAGTACCCAGTACATCCGCCTCACGCCGGTCACCAACAACCGGCAGCGGGTGCTGGAGTGGCAGCTGGACCTGCCGACGCGCTCGATCGAGCTGCTGGATGCGTTCGGCAACCTGACCAACCTGATGACGCTGTCCACCTCGCACGATTCGATCGCCATTGTCGGCACCGGTACGGTAGAGGTGCCCGAGGTCGACGAAGGCGAACCGGCGGACCTCGTCCACCCCCGGGTGTTCCTGCGGGAGACCGAACTGACGGCGCTCGACGAGTCGATCGCAGCCTTCTGCGAGCCGATGCGCAAGCAGGTCGCGAGCCGGCCGCTGATCGGTGCCACCGACCTGATGACGGCGGTGCAGCAGGTCATGTCACACAAGGCTGGCGTGACGGACGCGGAGACCACGGCGTCTCAGGCGTTCTCGCTGCAGGGGGGCGCGGCGCAGGACCAGGTGCACGTGTTCCTCGCCTGCTGTCGCCATCTCGGACTGCCGGCGCGCTATGTCAGCGGCTATGCCTACACCCAGGACCGCGCCGCCGTCGCCAGCAGGGCCTGGTCGGAGGTCTGGATCAGCAACCGCTGGGTCGGCTTCGACGTGAGCCTCGGCAGCAATGCCGACGGCGGGCACATCAAGCTGGCGGTGGGACTCGACTACCGCGACGCCTGCCCGGTTCGGGGCATCCGCCTGGGCGGCGGCGAAGAGGTGCTTTCCACCACCTCGCAGGTGAGGAAGGCCGGGACCTGAGCCCTGATGTCGCGCGCCCCGCCTGGTGGGGGTGGAGCCGGCTCAGCGTTCGACCTGCTGTCCGGGGCGCTTCCTGGGCGGCTTCCCCGTGTGCATTTCCGGTTGCCTCACGGATATCCGCCCGCCGGCGTCGAGCATTTCCCGGGCGTGCGCGCGGGTGGTGTCGGTGATGCGCCTGCCGCCCAGCATCCTCGCAATTTCCTCGAGGCGCAGCTCGTCTGTGAGCGCTTCCACCTGGCTGCTGATCACGTCGCCGGCGTTGCTGCCGGGCTTCAGGGGGCGGCTGGTCTTGCTCACCTTCAGCTGGTGATCCGCGCGGCTCGCGACCTGGGGCAGATGAGTGACGCAGAAGACCTGGCAGCTGCTCGCCAGCCGCTGCATGAGTTCGCCGACCACCGCAGCCACCGCGCCGCCTATGCCGGCGTCGGCTTCGTCGAAGATCAGGGTCGGGACCGGGTTGGCCTGCGCGGCGAGAACGGTGATGGCCAGTCCCAGCCTGGACAGCTCGCCGCCGGAAGCCACCTTGGCGACCGGACGAGGCACTGCGCCGGCGTGTGCAGCGATGCGAAATTCAATGGCGTCTGCGCCGGCTGGCCCCGCGGTGGCAGGCTCGCAGGCAACCAGCAGGCGCGCCTTGGCCATTCCGAGGCGGCCGAGCTGCTCGCTTACGCCCGCGGCAAGCCGGGCCGCAACCGCACGGCGGGCCTTGCCGAGTGACTGTGCCTGCGTGTCGTAGGCCTGGCGGCCGTCGGCTGCCGCGGCCTGCAGCGCGTCGAGATCCTGCGCGCCAGCAAGCTGTGCATGCTCCGCGCGCAGTTCCTCCTGATGCTGGTACAGGCGCTCCGGCGGCAGCTTCATCTTGCGCGCCGTGGTGAACACCGCGCTCACCCGCTGTTCCACTTCCGCCAGGCGTTGCGGATCCAGGTCCATCCGCTGCACGTAGGCCGCCAGTTCGCTGCCGGCCTCGTCCAACTGGATCGAGGCGGAGTCGATCAGGTCGGCTACCGGCGCCAGCACGGCATCGAGGCCGCTGAGTGCCCGCAGCCGGTGCTCCAGGCCAGCCAGGGTTTCGGTGACGGCGCCGTCTCCCCTGGATAAGGCGATCGAGGCGGCGTCCGCGCCTTCGATCAGGTCCTTGGCGTGGGCGAGGCGCTTCTGCTCGTTACTCAGCTCTTCCCACTCGCCGTCGGCCAGTCGCAGCTGCTCGATTTCCTGAAGCTCCCAGCGCAGCCGCTCGGCGCGGATCTCGTGCTCCCGCGAACCGCGCCGGGCTTCGTCTAGCGCCTTCTCCGCCTGCTGCCATTGCGCGTACGTTGCGCCGACGGCTGCGACCTGGGGCTCCAGCTTGCCGAAGCGGTCCAGCAGTTCCCGCTGGGCGCCGGGCCGCATGAGGATCCTCGCTTCGTGCTGGCCGTGGAT
>JACCRJ010000323.1 GCA_013813615.1 Lautropia sp.
CCAGTGCCCACGCCCGGCGTGCCGGACCTGATACCGCCGGGGCAGCCGGTGGTGACGAGCGAAAGGACCAGCAACGACCGCACACCGGTGATCACCGGCATGGCGGAACCCGGCGCCAGCGTGAAGCTCGAAGTCGACACCGACCGCAACGGCCGCGCGGACGCGACCTACCTGACCACGGCGGACGCGGGCGGGCAGTGGCGGGTTGATCTGGGCAGCGCACAGCCGGCTGCCGGATCGCTCCCGCCGGGCGGGTTGCCGGCTTCCGCGGTGACCCTCATGACGGTCACCGCCACCGACAGCAGCCAGAACGAGAGCAGTCCGGCGCGGTTCGAAATGGTGGTGCTGGCGCCGCAGAATCTTGCCATCGTCACGGCCGTCACCGACGATGCCGCACCGCGCACCGGCAACGTCGCCAGCGGTGGGGCCACCAACGACGAGACGCCGACGATATCCGGCCGCCTGTCTTCGCCGCTCGCTGTCGGCGAGTTCCTCCAGGTCTTGCGCAACGGCGTGGTCGTCACTGCGACCGTGGCCGTCGGTGGCGACAGCTGGCGCGTGACAGACGGCCGTCTTGCCGACGGGACCTACACCTACACCGCCCGGGTAGTCGATGCGGAGGGTGCCGGGCCGAGCAGCGCCGGCTACAGCATCGTCGTCGATAGGGTGAACGACAAGACCGCGTCGATCACGTCGGTCATCGACAATGTCAGTCCCGGCGTCGGCACGATCAGCGACGGTGGCACCACCAATGACAGGACGCCGACGCTCACTGGCCGGCTCTCGAGCAGCCTGACGGCCGGCGAGGAGTTGCAGATCCTGCGCGACGATGCCGTGATCAGCACGTCACCGCAGGTCGGCGGCACGAGCTGGAGCTTCACCGACCAGGTGCCGCGGGACGGCAATTACGACTACACGGTGCGCGTGGTCGACGCAGCCGGCAACATCGGACGCGAGAGCGCCACGTTCGACTTGCGCGTCTCGCAGGCCGGTTTCGGCACGGGCGGCGATGACGATGACGATAAGTCCAAGGTGAACATGGCTTCCGCATCCGGCGGGTTCGAGCCGCTGACCGTTGACGACCTGGTGGCGTCGAGCGCGTTCGACGCTTCCGTTATTGCCGGTAGTCAATCATCGGTTCCCTGGACGCCGTCCAGCATCGACAGCCTGGTGAATCCGGAGCCCGGCGCCTGATCCGGAGCTGAAGCAATGGCAAATATGTACTGAACCGGCGCGACGCCGGCGACCGGCAGCAGCACCGACGGCCATGGCATAACGGCCCCCGACTTCTGGCACCTCCAGGGTCGGATGGGGATCCCCGCTGCGCGGCGACACTCCCGTATCGCTCTTGAAGAAACTGCTGCCGGCCTCGGTGGTGAACCAGGTGGCCAAGTCACGCGCCCAGGAGGCCGAGGAGCGCCAGGGCTACAAGCCCGGCCGCAAGCAGATGAAGGACATCAAGGAAGCCGTCACCGACGAGCTGATACCGAAGGCGTTCAGCATCTTTCGCGACACGCGGGTGTGGATCGATCCGGTGAACCGCTGGCTGCTGATCGACACGACCTCCGCCGCCAAGGCCGAGGAGGTCCTTGCCCTGCTCTCGAAGTCGATCGATTCGTTTCCATTGCAGCCGGTGCAGGTGCCGCAGTCGCCGGCAGCCGCGATGACCTGCTGGCTGGCGGCGGACGAGGCGCCGGCCGGCTTCACCATCGACCAGGACACCGAGTTGCGCGCCACCGGCGATAGCCGTGCCGCGATCCGCTATGTGCGGCAGTCTATCGAGGCCGCCGAGGTGCGCAAGCACATCGACGAGGGCAAGCAGTGCACGCGCCTGGCGATGACCTGGCGGGACAGGATTTCGTTCGTGCTCACCGAGGCGCTGACCCTGAAGCGCATCGCGCCGCTGGACGTGAGGTTGAAGCGCCATCGGTCTTGCATCATAATAGAGGCAAGACCCCAGCAAATCAAGCAGCACATGACCCTCGCCTCCCAGCGCGCCTTGCAGCGTGCGCATGCACGCATCGACGCCATCCATGCATCGCTGGGCTCGTTCGAGTTGCTTTGCTCGGGCACGCTGAGCCAGCGCATGATGACGTGCGGCAAGCCCAACTGCCGCTGTGCCACCGATCCGGGCGCGCGCCACGGGCCGTACTACCAGTGGGTGCGCATGCGCGCGGGCAAGCCCTCGCAGCGCTACGTCAGCGAGCAGCAGGCGGTGATCCTGCACCAAGCTATCGAGAACTATCGGCAGGTCAAGAAGCTGCTGCGCGAATGGGAAGAAAACACCGAACGACTCATCGACGCCGTGCAGCCTCCCCAGCCCTGACCGACGGCCTCAGCGCACCGGTAATTGCAGAGTTATTGCCCCGCAACATGCGCGGAATGTGTGACTTGACGCGACCGCTGCGGGCTTTGGCGGGCTTTGGGGTCTGCAGGGGCCAGTTGAGCGGGGACGGACCCGGTCGCAAGGGCCACTGGGCAGAGTCGTCTACGAGTAAACCCCAGCAATCAGGCCTCGATGACCGGTCCCGGGAGGCGGCTGGCGTAGCCGGACCCCTCGGCCCCTGGCGCCGGGCCGTCTGAACGGGAGGTTTGAGCCGCAATCAGGCCGCGCGCTGCATCTGCCCGCGCGCCGGTGCCCGCGGCGGCGCTCGGGCCTGCAGGCCAAGGTGGGTGAGGATCCGCTCGATCACCGGTGCTTGCAGGATGGCGGCGATGATCTTCAGTTCGCCGCCACAGTTCGGGCAGTGTTTCGAGGTCGATCTCGAAAGCGAAGCTTCAGCGAAGACTAACTTGTACTCAAGTTATGTCGTAGCTAAGACACGCTTGAGC
>JACCRJ010000329.1 GCA_013813615.1 Lautropia sp.
TCCCCATTCGGCCCCATAAGCGCCTTATGCACTGCCTGCTCGAACTCTATCTGCTGGTCTTACGGCGCGTCATGCACCCCCGGCAGCACGCCTGTCGTACGTCCGGGGCGGGCTCTTTGATCCTTACGTCTGAGCAGAGCACCAGGAAGCTGAAATGAAGCATGTCGCACTTTGCAAACGGAGGGCGCTATTCCTTCGTCGGCAGCCGGGAGCCGCCCCCGTGCACAGCCGCGATGAGTTCGCCTATGGCGTTGCCCGTCTGGCGGTTGTCCTTCTCATACAGGCCTAAGTGCTTCATCAGCTTGTCCAGGGCCGAGTTCCGATCACATAACCGTACTTTGTATGTCTGGACGCCGCCCTCGTTCTTGATGACCACATCTTGGATCGCCGCCGTCACGTCGTCGGGTAGCAGGTGTAGTGGGATCGGCTTGCCGGTAGCGTCAACGAGCCTGCGCACGTCCACGAAAGCCATCCGAGAGACCTGCAGGAGGACGGCCTCTGAGGTGATCTCAAGCTTGTCGGCCTGTTCCTTGCCCAGTTCGGCCACCGCGGCCGAAACCTTTGGATACCTCAAGAGGATCGAGGCCTGCACTTCTGCGGTACGGACGGAATAGCCGGCCCGGATGGCGGCTTGCCGTTTCGGTCAATCAGGTAATGCCGGACGAACGTGGCCTGTGTGGGAGGCAGCTGACTCAGTCAAGGCTTCGACCGAAGTACTGTATGCCGCCTTCGATGGTGGTGTTCTGGCTGGATGAAGGTTGTATGGGATGGGACCCACGGACGGGGGCGCGAAACCCCCCGGCCGGGGGGTCGGTTCGGGCACAGGAGGGAAGGTCCGATCGTCCTGGCCCTGGGGAGAAAGGCCTGGGCCCTGGGCTGCACTAGAAGAAGATCCGCGCCCGCCCGCGACGCGGCGCAGGCCCGTGCCCATGCGGGAGGCCAGCACTATGACGGATACACCGCGCCTGTTCGGTGCGCAGGCTGTAGTGCAGCATGCGAATGCGCTCACGCAACTGGTCGAGCAACCTAACGGCCTGCAAGGGCGGTATATTGACCGCTGGTGCAGGCCTGAGGGCCGCGCGGTGCGGCGTCTGGCGAACGACGGCGGGCAGCATGGCGGCCTCCACCTGGCGGCGCCGCAGACCGTCCAGGCCGTTGGTAACAGGCGCGGCTTTTGACGGGAAATTCAGTACTGTATAAATAGGTAGTCAAGAGGGAGGAAGTGACAGATGTCTTCAACTTGGCGAGCATCGGCGCGGCCCGCCGGTTAGCTTGCAACGTTAGGCATGCACGCACCGGATTATCGATGGGTCTGTCATAAATGCGCCGTTGACGAGCGCAGTGAGGCGCCCCAGCTTGGCGTCGAGCCTGTGCAAACATGCGCAGCACCTGATCTCCCTGCGCGACGTCGGCTTTCACGGCGAGAGCGCGCCCGCCCGCAGATCGAATCCGCGTCACGACGCCGTCCGCCGCCTGCCGGTTCGATGTGTAGTTGAGGCGACCGCATAACCGCGGTGCGCGGCGAGCAACGCGGTGTCGGCGCCGATGCCGCGGCTGCCGCCCGTGACGAGTAAGACCTGCTCCACGACCGAATCTCCTGCGGGAAGTGCGTGGATGGGCTGCAATGGCCCGCCCGCCATTACAACAAAGATAGCCCGAAGCGCTTACAGGGCAGTCCCTTGACGCGGGCCTCCCCCATGCGACAAGCTATACGCCCCAACGAACCGAAGTGCTTCCCGAGTGCTTCGGCAGTGCCAGAACGGGAGAACTCCATGGGCCAATTAACCCAGCTCCAGGCCGCCGATGGCTTTGAATCTCCCGCCTACGTTGCACAGCCCGCCGGCAAACCCAAGGCGGGCGTCGTCGTCGTGCCGGAAATCTTCGGCGTCAACTCGCACATCCGCTCCGTCGCCGACGGCTATGCGGCCGAGGGCTATTTCGTCGTGGCGCCTTCCACCTTTCATCGCGTCAAGCCGGGCGTGGAGTTGGGCTATTCACCCGACGACATGAACGCGGGGTTCGCGTTGAAGACTGCTGTGGAAGCCTTGCCGGCGCCTGGCGTCCTGCAGGACCTGCTAGCCGCGATTGAGCATGCCGCCCAGGCGGGCACGGTCGGCATCGTGGGCTACTGCTGGGGCGGCCTGCTCACCTGGCGCGCGGCATGCACGTTGAACGGACTGGCAGCGGCCGCGCCGTATTACGGGGGCGGCATGACCACGCCCGACGAGGTCGCCCGCGTCCCCGCGGTTCCGGTGCTCGCGCACTTCGGCGACCAGGACCACTGGATCTCGCTCGAAAGCGTGGAAGCCTTCCAGAAGGCCCATCCCGATGTGGAAGTGCACATCTACCACGCCAACCATGGCTTCAATTGCGATCAGCGCGCCTCCTACGACGCCGAGGCCTGCAAGCTCGCTCGCGAACGCACGCTCGCATTCTTCGCCAAGCACCTGACTTGACGTGATCGCGCGCACCCTGTTCCTCGCGGCGTGCCGGGCAGAAGGTTTCACGGTGCAAGGCGCCATGCCGCGAGGCGCCGCGTTCACCCAAGCGCTGTGTGCCGACGCGCAGGGTTCAGCCTGCACGGTGCGGTGCGCTGCGTTGGCGAGGAGCGCCAGCGGCTGGAGCAGCTTCGCCGCTGATTGTTTTATACTCGCGGGCCCTGCGCGATGCCAGAACCCTCGCCAAGATCTGGAGTAGGGTGCTCATCTCGACCAATTCAGGCACATTAAATAGGATCAGATTCGTACTTGCCATCAGCGAGGGCGAATGTGGCACCGCCAACATCTGCCGCTCGACGAGGAGACAAGATGATGAAGGGTTCGTTCTCAAGTGCTGCGATCGGGCTCTCGCTAGCAGCAGTCATCTCCCCGGGGGTCGCGCAAACGACCGGGAACATTGTAGGTGATGAGCTCAAGGTCCTAACGAGCGGCCGAACGTGGGCGATAGTGTGGGAAGGCAGGATGAGCGTGTGGGACTTCCGAAAGGACGGATCGGTATGTGCGCGACTGTCCGGAAGCAAGAGCGGCGACAAGTGTGCGGACGAGGGAAAATGGTTCCTTAAGGGCGAGATGGTCTGTTGGGAGCTGACGTGGCTGGGCGAGGCTTTTGGAGTAAAGACCGCCTGCTCTTCCGTGAGAAAGATCAGCGACGGCCACTTTGAAATGCGCAATGAGAAGAACCAGGACTTGTCCTTCGGCGAATTTAAGGTTTTGTAGTTCCGTGCCTGGATGACTACGCCCCCGTGCTGGCACGACCGGTTGCCCAGCATCATCCGGCTCTCGTGCGGCAAGTTCGATTGTTGACGGGAGAATTCCGGAGACGATGCCCACCAATCCCTACGGCCAGCCCAAGCCCTGCCGGTACTGCGTGAGCTACGCGGGCCTGATGTCGAACGGTTGCCACGCTAATCTGCCGGCTACGAAATTGGGTTCAGGTGGAGGCCAATCCGGCATTGGGCTGCTCGTTCTTTCAGCGCACGACCGGGGTGGATGACGATCTTTCCGCCGAGGATTCAGCTGCCCTCGGTCTGCAATCTCGCTGAGCCCAGCGGGAGGCCGCCTCATCGGATGCCTGGTCATGGTCCATTCGCCGATGATGCGCCGGCTCAGCGTCGCACGCGTTCCTGATCACTGATCGCTGGGTTTGAGTCCGATGTGCACCAACTACATCACGACAGTCCGCGATGAGCTCCGCGAAAAGCTCAATCTCAACCCGCTGACGTTCGAGTACCCGGCCGAGCTCTGGCCGGGGTACCGAGGGCCGATGTTGATTGCCGGCCTCGAGTGGCGACTCGCAATATTCGGGCTGGTGCCATACTTCTCGAAGGACGGGAAAGACTTCCGGAAGACCTACAACGCCCGGCAGAGACGGCGGACGTCCGGCCGACGTACCGAGGGCCCTGGAGGCGGCGCCAGCTGGGCCTGGTGCCGAAGGAAGCGTTCTTCGAGCCCAACTACGAGTCGGGCAAGCCGGTGCGGTGGCGGATCGAGCGGCGGGACAGAGCGCTATTTACCGTCGCGGTCCTCTGGGACACCCGGTTCGGTCACGCACGCGCGGCACCTTCACCGCGATCGGGCCGATGCCTGTCAGCACTACTCGTTCAGGTGTAGAAGTCGGAATCTGACCATACGGACAGTGTCCGGCGTAGTCTGAAGCAAACCATCAAGTCAATTTTTCATCCCTTCGGCCGCGAGTGGAACGCGTCGCCATATCATCGAGTGAAGCACCGGGTAGCTACAGCCAGCCGGACCGGCATTCGGCTTTAGCGCTGGCTTGCGTATTG
>JACCRJ010000061.1 GCA_013813615.1 Lautropia sp.
GGCAAGGCCGAACTGTATGCACGCACGCGGCCGGAGGCGGCGCTGCGCCGGTTTCTGGCGCAACCCCAGTTGGACGGCTTCTAATCGTCCGACCTACTTTGCTCCCGCGGCAGGCTGGCTGCCTCCCGCCGAGCCGGCAGGCGGTGTGCCTCCCGGACCCGCAGAAGGCGGCGTACGGCTGCCGGTCGCCGTCGAACTGCCCGCGTCGGACCCGCCAGCGGGCATGGAACCGGCCGAGCCACCCGATCCGGCAGTCGACGGCGCACCAGCCGGGCTCGCCCCGGCGGCGCCACCGGCTGCCTGCATCCAGGGCTGCGCGCTCAGGTCCATCTTGTCGAGCCGAGCTTCGTCCATGCTCGGCCTCTGGGCCAGCGACTCCTTGGTGACGTTCAGCACCAGGTTCCTGCTGTCCCGGTTACGCTTGAGTTCGGCGACCGGGATCGCGAACAACTTGTCGTCTCCGCCCCAGGAGTCGACGAAGTCGACTAGCGCGTACTTCGCCTCGCCGGCCTGCAGATCCAACACGAGGTCTTCCACCTCGCCGATCTCCTTGCCACCGCCGTCGTTGATGTCCAGGCCCACCAGCCTCGACCCCAGCAGATAAGGAGAGTCCTTGTCCAGCTTCTCGGCCCGCGGCAGGCTCTGCGAGCCGCCGCTCAGCTCCACCTTCACCGGGACGGCGTCGTCGGCCGACCTGCTGAAGACGCGCAACTGCTTCGTCGGTACGGCGTGCTCCTTGTCGCCGATACCCATTACGCCGCCGATCGAGACGATCGTGTGGAGGATCCTGCCGGTCGCCGGATCGATCACCACATCCGCGACTTCGCCTATCTTCTTGGCGTTGTTGTCGTAGATGTTGACCCCGCGCAGCTTCGAGAGTCGCGTTGCCTTCAACTCATGCGTTGCACTCGACGCAGGCGATACGCCGCCGGTCGGCGCGGTGATGCTGGGCGAGGCGGTGCCGCGAGGGCTGTCGCCTGCTCCCGTGGAGGGGCCGGGCTGCGCGGCAGCGGAACCCGCGAATGCCATCGAAACCGCCAAAGCCATCAGCTTACGGGTGCTGTTCATTTTGATTACTCCTTTTTCAGTGGACTGACGCCAGTCGTCGGAGAGTGCTGAACAAAAGGTTCGGAGACACGGGTTTGGCCAGGTACTGGTCAAACCCGGCCTTCTCGCACTGGTGCTCGATGTCGTGCGCGCCGTGAGCGGTGAGCGCAATCACCGGCAGCCGTGTCGGACGCTGCGCAGCCTCCCAGTGACGCAGCCTGTATACCAGGGTCAGTCCGTCCTCGCCGGGCATCGAAATGTCGAAGACTGCTGCGTGGAAGGACTCCCCGCTCACCAGCATGTCGAACGCCTGGCGTGCGGACTCGCAGCCGACCACCTGCGCGCCCTGCTGCTCGAGCAGCGTGGTCAACATGTCGCGAAGATCCAGGGAATCCTCCACGGCAAGAATCCGCATGCCCTGGAGCGATCGAGTGCTGGTTGATGCTGCTGCCATGCGGTGAGCCCGCAATTTCCGTGCCTTGGTAAAATCCTGTTACGCGGCCTGGCACGCAGCTTGCCGCTGGCGCCCGAGTCGGCGGGCAGATCGCCGTCCGGATGACGCAAAATGGTCCGCCCGATCCCGATTCACCCGATGACGAACCAAATCCTTCCGGATTCAGTCGGAGCCGTAGGCTCGCAGCCGGTTGTAGAGCGTCTTCAGGCTGATGCCCAGCATGTCGGCGGTGCGTTCCTTGGCGCCGCCGCAATAGTCAAGGGTTGCGATGATGAGGTCCCGCTCGGCGTCGGCGATGGTTGACCCGACCCGAACCGGTACCACCGGCATCTCCGATACGGTGCCGGCAAGTGGGACAGCCGCACCGTGTGCCGCGGATGCCGGACTTCCGGCAGCGCGATCCGCTTCGGCGGGCTTCTCTGATGCCACCGGTACCGCAGTTGCAGGCTGGGCAACCGCACGGGACCCGGTGCCTTCGGCTGCCGTCGCGGGATAACGTTCGGCCACCGTACCCGCGCCGACGACGGTCTGGGCGTCGAACGGTGGCAGGCTGTCCAGGTCGATAGCCTTGTCGTCCACCATGATGGCCGTGCGATGCACGTAATTGCGCAGCTCGCGGACGTTGCCGGGCCAGTGATAGGAACACATCGCCTTCAGCGCAGCGTCGGTGATCGAGAGGCTTCGGCCTTCGCGCCTGGCGTAAGCGGCCAGGAAATGCCGCGCGACCAGCGGCAGGTCTTCCAGACGGTCCCGCAGCGGCGGCAGGCCGATCTGAAAGACGTTGAGGCGGTAGTAAAGATCCTCCCGCAGCTTGCCCTCGCGCACGGCGGTCAGCGGCTGCCGATTGGTAGCCGCCACCACACGCACGTCGCTGCGCAAAGGGGAGTCGGATCCGACGCGGCTGAAGGTGCCCGTCTCCAGCACCCGGAGCAGCTTGACCTGCAGGTCCAGCGACATCTCGGTGATCTCGTCCAGGAAGAGCGTGCCCCCGCTGGCGCGTTCGAAGAAGCCCTTGTGCTGCTTGATGGCCCCGGTGAAACTACCTTTTTCGTGGCCGAAGAGCTCACTCTCGATGAGCTGCGCGGAGATCGCGCCGCAGTTCACCGCCTCGAAGGGCCCGTTCTTGCGATGGCTGAAGCGATGAATCGACTCCGCGACCAGCTCTTTGCCGGTGCCGCTTTCGCCGACGATGAAAACGCTGACGGACGTGCGCGCAACCCTTTCGATCTGGGTGAAGACGTCCTGCATCGCCTGCGAAATGCCCCACATGCCCCCGAAATTGTCGGCGGCCCTGCCTGACATCGCGACTGCCCGAGGTGCCTTGTCCACTGGGGGGGCATCCTCGCCAGCGGCCTCGGGCGCGCCGGCATCGAGCTGGGGCGGCTCCGATCCGCGGGGCGGCGCATCGGCCAGCCGCGTGAGGACGGTCCGCAGCAGCTTCAGGGACACCGGCTTGATCAGATAATCGGCCGCGCCCAGGCGCAAGGCCTGGACCGACGTGTCGACGCTGGCGTTGCCGGTGATCAGGACGATTTCAGCGTCGCCCCGCAGATTCTCGTCCGAGAACAGGTCCATTCCCGAGCCGTCCGGGAGACCCAGATCCAGCAGTACGATCCCCGGCTTGTGCACGATGAGCTGCTGGCGGGCCTGCGCCAGGCTGCTGGCGATACTCGCGACAAAACCCTCCGACCTGGCAAAGGTCGACAGCAGGTCTGCCGAATTCTCGTCGTCTTCAACGACGAGTACGCTTTTGCTTCGCATCAATGACCGGGAAATCAATGAAGAGGATCGGAAAGCCCACTATAGCCTATCGGCAGCCGCGTATTGATCAGGCGCGCCAGGCGTGGAAGCCCCTTCCACCAAGCTAACTACGGGATTATGGACTGCGCGGCGAAGGCCGCAAAATACCGGCCCCGGAGAATGGCCCGGCCGATGGTGGCTCGGGCAGTGCCGGGTGGGATCCGCTCAAGAAGCCCGGGGCGTCCTGGTGACCAGCAGGTCGAAGCCGCCGGTCCCGGCAGACTTCATCTGAAGATCCAAACCGCAGCGCTGCAGCATCGAGCGGGCCAGCCAGAGCGCTGGCACTCGGATTTCCGGGCGCTTGGCCGAATAGCCGGCCAGCCCCTGGCAGAGGCTCTTCAAGGCCGACGGGTCGCCGCTCGCGGACGTCAAGGCGATCACGACTTTCCCGCCGTCGGCTTGGATCGACAAGGGCGGGTCGGCAGTGTCCTGCGCCAGCGCCAGGGCATGCATCAAGGTGCCGCAGGCGTCATTCAGCGAGGAGCCCGCATCCTGGCACTTGAGGGAGCCTTCCAGTTTCAGCGACTTGAACGGGGCAAGGCGCGCCGATGCCTGGCGGTCCAATGGAGAATCCGGTCGGGCCTCCAGCTGGTCCAGCGCAAGGCGCATTCGCTCCAGCAACACGCAATCGCCGTTGACCGGGAGGTCGATCCGCTGCTTCATCAGGACGTCGGAGAGGCTGCTGAGGCCCACCGTCTGACTGTCGACGCCGCGGCGCAAGCCTAGCAGGGCCCTTCCGACAATGCCGTCGGCTTCCCCGAAGTGCGCTTCCAGGACCTCCAGCCAGCCCGACATGGCACTGAGAGGCGTGCGCAGGTCGTGGATGATCGAATCCAGCAGTACCGCAGTCTCGGTCACCGGATCGCAGGTGCCGTCGGCGTCGGTCACCGGCGGGGTCGCAGCAACCGAACGAACTGGTGCGCGTTCCAGCGCACGGTCAGGGGAGCCTGACTTCGCGGTGCCTTTGGCGTCCCTCGCCGGTTTCTCGGACTTGCCCGCTTTCACCGCTCTTTCCACCGAACACTCCACATCCCTGATGCCACCCATTTCCGCCCGGCGCGACGGTGTGCCAACACCACTCGGCGCACGCCACAGCGCACTCTTCCAGCAATTCACGCACCCGCCCGGTGTGCGCCGATGACGATCCCACCACCAAGCGCGTTCTGGAGGTATCCTTGCACAGCAACCGATAAAGCTCTGACAGTCCCTGGACTGGCCGCGGCGTCGGCTCCGGCGTCCTGGCTCTTCGGACGGCTTCCATCAACCGCAGAGGAGTACTCATGGCCGACGTCGCAACTGAAAAGATCGCTAACCGCCTCGAAGAGGCCGCCGAGGCTATCGAACGCTCGCTGCGCCGCACCCGGCGTTCCGTGGGCAGCGCCGCCGCTGACATGTCCAATCACTCCCGATCCACCATCGAAAGCGAATGGATCGCCCTCAAGAAAGACTTGGCGGACCTGATGAACCGGTCGGACATTGGGGACTCCCCGGAGGTCAAGGCAGTCATGGACCGCATCCGGCACACCATGAATTCAGTCTCCGAAACCGTGTCGAGCGCCGCCAGCCAAGCGCAGCAGCGGGCCCGCGACAGCGCGGAGCGGGTCGACGACTATGCCCACGCCTCGCCGTGGCATGCCGCCGGCATCGCTGCCGCGGCCGGTTTCGTCATCGGCGTGCTGTTGTCCCGGAAGTAAAGCTTCCTTGATGCTGCGCCGACTCCTGGAGGCCCGGCTGCTCGGCGCACGCCGCGTGGCCGCGGAAGTCGTCGACGGTCTCGACGACCGGGCAAAGCTGTTTGCGCTGGAAATGGCTGCCGAGCAGCAGCGGCTGACCAAACTGGCGGTGCTTGCCCTGGTAGCGCTGATCGTCTCGGCTCTCGCCGTGGTCTGGGCAGCCGCGACGGTGGTTGCGCTGACCTGGGATACCGAATGGCGGCATTTCACGCTGCTGGCGCTGCTGGCATTCTGGATACTTGCTGCGGCCGGTCTATGCCTCAAGGCAAGGACCATGCTGAAAGCGGGGGGAAATGCGTTCAGGCTCAGCCGGCAGGTCGCAGCCGAAGATTTCAGCCGGCTTCGGGAAATTCTCCGATGAGTTCGCCGAAGGACACGGCTGCAGATGTTTTCGACCGGATCAACCGCAGCCGGGACGGCGTCGGCCAGGCACCGCTCATGAACGTTTCGCCGGCTCACCCACTGCCATTTCAGCGCCCCCCCGCATCGCCAGGCCGCCGCATCGACCAGGTGTTTTTCGACGAGCCGGACTTGCTGCCTTCAAAGGCCGGGGCTGCCGCTGCCGACACCTTCCCCCGCAGCGCTACCATGCGGGCCATTCTCAAGCATCCGGTGCTTGCGCTCGGCCTCGGTCTTCCGGCGGCCGGTCTACTGATGACATCACCAGGGGCCCGGCGAATGTTGGCGGGAGCGCTGCGGATCGGGACGCTACCGGAGTTGACCCACCTCTTGCATCTTTCCGCCGCGGCGACCCGGGGCAACCC
>JACCRJ010000343.1 GCA_013813615.1 Lautropia sp.
CAGCTATTGCGGGCGCGTCGTCAGCGCCGTCGGTGGAGTGGCAAGTATTCTCCCATGCCGAGAAAGATGATCGCCGTTGTACGAAGGGGCAGGCAGGCGTCGCACGCCGTTGTGTTCGGCCGATCACCAAGCCGGCCGATTACTAAGCCCTTGTAATAAAGATCACTACATGAGACGATTGCTACATGACCCAATGGCTTCTCCTGACAGCCACGCTGCCGACCTCGCCCAGCGCCCTGCGTGTGCGCGTCTGGCGGGCATTGAAAGCCACCGGCTGCGGTGCGCTCCGGGACGGCGTCTACCTGCTGCCGGCCACCGCGCCCACCGCCGACGCGCTGTGGACCATCGAACGAACCATCCGGGACGGCGGTGCGGAAGCGCACGTGCTGGTGGTGACGGCGCGGGACGATGCGCAGGAAGCCGGCTTCAAGGCGCTGTTCGACCGCACGGAGCTCTATTCGGAGCTGCTTCAGTCGTTGAAGGAGGCGCGCGGCGCGATCCGCAAATCGACCGAGGCGGAACTGCACAAGGCGTTGCGCGACTTCGACCAGCAGTTGCGCGGCATCCAGGGGATCGATTTCTTTCCCGGCAAGGTAGCTGAACGGGCGGTCGCGGCAGTCGACATGCTCCGCCGGGAAATCGCGCGGCTGATCTCCCCCGGCGAGCCCACGCCTCGACCAGATGCGATCGAGCGGCAGCCGCTCGAGGCCTTCCGGGGCAAGACCTGGGCGACCCGCCAGCGTCCCTGGGTAGATCAGCTGGCAACGGCGTGGCTGGTCCTGCGGTTCGTCGATCCGGCTGCACGTTTTGTCTGGCTCGAGAATCCGCGCAAGCAGCCCAGGAACATGGTCGGCTTCGACTTCGACGGCGCAACCTTCTCTCATGTCAGCGGCAAGGTCACGTTCGAGGTGGTGGCGGATACCTTCGGGCTCCTCGAGGATCCCGCACTCAAGCGGCTCGGGGACCTCGTGCACTACATCGACGTCGGCGGCATCCCGGTGGACGAGGCAGCGGGGATCGAGGCGCTCGTGCGAGGGCTGCTTTCCCAGCATCGGACGACGATGCGCTGCTCCGAGCGGCGCTGCCGCTGTTCGACTCCCTCCATGCTGCTTTAGGGGCCAGCCAGTGAACGACGCACTCACGCGTCCGGAGCCTCTGACTTTCCGGGAGGCGCTGCTTTTCTGGCTGAAGCTGGGATTCATCAGTTTCGGCGGGCCGGCGGGACAGATTTCGATCATGCACCAGGAGCTGGTCGAGCGGCGGCGGTGGATTTCGGAGAACCGCTTCCTGCATGCATTGAACTACTGCATGCTGCTACCGGGGCCGGAGGCGCAGCAGCTGGCGACCTACATCGGCTGGCTCATGCACCGCACCTGGGGCGGCGTGGTAGCCGGCGGGCTGTTCGTCCTGCCGTCGTTTTTCATCCTGATCGGCCTGTCGTGGGTATACATGGCGCATGGGGATGTTCCCGCCATTGCGGGGCTGCTCTATGGCATCAAGCCCGCGGTGACCGCGATCGTCGCATTTGCAGCCTGGCGCATCGGCTCGCGGGCGCTCAAGAACCGCTGGCTCTGGGGGATTGCCGTGTGCGCGTTCCTCGCCATCTTCGTGCTGAACCTGCCGTTCCCGGTCATCGTCCTGGGCGCCGGCGTCATCGGCTATTTCGGCGGGCGATTCGTCCCGGATGTCTTCGCCGCCGGCGGCGGTCACGGAAAGGTGGCCGTGACCTTCGGTCCCGCCTGGATCGACGACGACACGCCGCCCCCGGCTCACGCGCGGTTCGTCTGGAGGAGGGTGGGATGGGTCCTGGCCGTCTGTCTCGGCATGTGGCTGACCGCGATCGGCGCCTTGACCGCAGCCTACGGCTGGGACGGCGTGCTGACCCGGATGGCGTGGTTCTTCACCAAGGCAGCGCTCCTCACCTTTGGCGGCGCCTACGCAGTGCTTCCCTATGTCTACCAGGGCGCGGTCGAGAACTATCAATGGCTGACCGCGATGCAGATGATCGACGGCCTGGCGCTCGGAGAGACCACACCTGGCCCCCTCATCATGGTCGTATCTTTCGTCGGCTTCGTCGGCGGCTGGACGAAGGCGGTCTTCGGCCCGGAATTGCTCTTCCTGTCCGGCGCGGTTGCCGCGGCGGTCGTCACCTTCTTCACCTTCCTGCCGTCGTTCTTCCTCATCCTGCTCGGCGCACCCTTCATCGAGTCGACTCACGGCAACCTCAGGTTCACCGCCCCGCTGACCGCCATCACTGCCGCCGTCGTCGGCGTGATCGTGAACCTCGCCGTCTTCTTCGCCTACCACGTGCTCTGGCCGCAGGGCATGGCAGGGCGGTTCGAATGGGCATCGGCGGTCATCGGGCTCCTCGCCGCCTTGACGCTCTTCCGCTTCAAGGTAGGCGTGATTCCGGTCATCGTCGCTAGCGGCCTGCTGGGGCTCGCGTGGCATCTACCGCGTTGAGCGCGACATGGTGAAAGACATTCGTACAGTAGACGGGTTGAAGGCAGCGATGCGCTCGGCAGCGCCGCCGCAGCTGCTCGACGTTCGTCGCGCGCCGGTCTTCGAGCAATCAGCCGATCTCATCGCCGGCGCGGTCTGGCGAGATCCGGAACGCATCGCCGATTGGGCGCTGCTTCTGGACCCGACGCGACCAGTGGTGGTCTACTGCGTTCACGGCCACCAGGTCAGCCAGGGTTGCGCAGGCATGCTTGCCGAGCTGGGCCTGGCGGCGGCCTTCCTGGAAGGCGGTATCGAAGCGTGGAAGACTGCTTCGGGGGCAACAGCTGCCAGAGATTGCGCCGAGAAGGCAGGTGGCAAGGGCTGAAGTACCAGAACCGCGTCCTGAGCTAGCGTGGCATCGCGCGCTGTGCGCATCGCCGCGAACCCGTCCTCGCTGGTGCCGTCTCTCACATGAATCACGTGGGCGCCGGCGGCCGGCACGCGGATTGCTGGTGCCGTTTCCCCCGGCCGATGGGGTGATGTTCAAGCCGTGCGGTGCGGCGGCAACTAAGAAGAAGTTCCCAGCAAATCCGGAGGTCACTATGAAAAAGCACGTATCCGTTTCACTCCTCGTTGCTGCACTGGTTTCTGGAACTCTCGCGGCAGGATGCAGTTCTTCGAGGGGACCGATGGGGTCCGACCGGGGGATGATGCAAAACGGCGAGCCGTCGGCGACAGAAATGACCGAACTCTGCAACATGCATCGTCGAATGGCGGGCTTGACGCCTGACGCGCAGGAGGCAATGCTGGAGTCGCACATGCAATCGGCCCACGGATCGTCCAACGCCCAGACGATGAGCATGCACCGGCAGACGATGCTACGAAGGTGTTCGAGATGATGTCGCGGGCATGGCAATCCCGCTGATGCGGCCCGCTGCAAATTCCGCCTGGTCGAGGCTACCGACCGAGTCCCGATCGGCGTTTTGCGGTGGGCGTCAGGTCGCCGCGTTGAGGCATGCGCACCCACGAAGCTAAACCGGCGTTCGGCTTCGCCGCTTGGCCGTGCCACGGCGCTCGTGCTGTCCACCCGCTCGTTGTTTGTGAACCTGGCCCATCGATCTGCGGAAACGGCCCGACCAAGCCTTGAGGAGCGACCATGAACGACTTCGCGCCCGACAGAACGGGACGATACCCGCTCAGGGACACCGCGCCGGTAAGCCACGGCCCGAACCTCTTATGTGGCTGAGGAATCCGGTTGAGATGCCTCCCTGCTGCGGAGTTCGATGGCCCGCTCGAAACCTACGCGATGGACTTCGCCATCGCGATAGGCGTCGTGTTCCGCCGTCCTGCGCCTTTGTCGCCGGTGCGCCGCCGTTGCCGGTAAAGGACCAGCCGGACTAGTTCTGGGAATTCGTCAGGCGCAACAACCGGGTGCTTGTCCTCGGTCAGCCATGGCCGGAAGACGTTGACTAGCCCCTGTACAGCGCCTACCCGAGTACGACGGTGCTCGACGTCATCGGGCCGCGCACCCAACTGCCGCCGCCGGTGGCCGATCGCGCTTGCGCACACATCGATCGCGCGGATGTGCAGGGAAATATCCTGGTCGGCTACAGGGCCCATTTCGCGCGGCATTTCTTTCTCTCGGTGATCGACGCATCAAAGGCGAGATCCTCGATTGCGGCGCGGGCAAGGCGTCGCAGGTTGGCGTGCCTGGCATCACCACGGCAGAGCCGTGGGGCGAGGTCAAGCCGCAGACTATGCTCAATCTCGGTTTTTCGTTCTCAGGCCTGGCGGCACTGGGGATAGAGGCCGAGAT
>JACCRJ010000353.1 GCA_013813615.1 Lautropia sp.
CCCTGTCCGCTGCGCTGCCCATGTCCCCTCCGGATGCGTCAGCCGCACTCTACCAGACGATCGCGCGCTTGCCGAACCGCTTCCTGGGCAGCGGCACCCGTCAGGTTTAACATGCTCCCGGATGCCAACTCGCCGCGGGAGCCCTCATGCAGATCGAACGCATCGACCACTTCACGATCGTCGCGCAGCCCGCGGAGATCGAGCGGCTCTGCGAGTTCTATTGCACGGTCCTGGGGCTTGCGCCGGGCCCGCGGCCCGACTTCAAGTTCGATGGCTACTGGCTGTATCCGCCCACCGGCGGGCCACTGGTCCACCTGGCGGGCATCACGTCGCGCGCCCTGCCGGAGGGTCCGCATGGAACCGGGAAGCTGGACCACATCTCATTCCGAAGCACCGGGCTGCATGAATTTCGCCTCCACCTGGAGGCGCTCGGCATCGCCGCTCAGGAGGCGCCGGTGCCGGGCTTTCCGCTGCACCAGATCTTTTTTAGCGACCCCGTCGGGATCAAGGTGGAGCTGACCTTCGACGCGGCGGAACTGTAGCGGCATCGAGAGCGTCGCGGCTCTGCGCGACTCGGGCCGCGCCGCTCCCGCGAGGGCCACGCCGCGCCCGCCGCTCGGCAGACCCCGGCCATCAGCGCTGCCCGTCGTTGACCGAGACCTTCTCCTTCAGGAGTCCGCCCAGGCGGGAGTGAACCCGGCCGCCGGTGGCCATGACCAGCCCGAAGAGGATTTCGCGCGGCCGCGGCGCGTCCTGGATGCCGACATCCATCGTGTTGAAATGGCTGCGCACGTAGGCGGCGTGGATGTAGTGCAAGGGAACCATCAACCGGAAGCCGGCAGTCGCCACCGCCTTGGCAGCCGGCACGATGGCCTTCGGTTCACCCAGCGCCTGCCGCATCGCCCAGCCGCCGGCTTCATGCCAGACCGCGCCGTGCTCGAGCTCGCCGTCGATGCCGACGATAGCCGCTTTGCCGTAGGCCTCGACGCGATCGCGGCCGAGGACATCGACCAGTTCGCCCGCCAGTTCCGTGCCGAGCGAGCGCAGCGCTGCCATGAACGGCATCAGGTCAGGCTCATAGCGACCGGCATAGGGATTGCGAACCACCGCGACGGCTGCCGCCATCCGCAGTGGCGACTCCACCGGAGGCCCGCCTTCATGGAACACCGTCTCCACGGTCAGCGCCTTCTTGCGGATCTCTACCAGCGACATCTCGTGTCTCCCGTCTCTACATGATCGCACATCGACGGCGCGAGGCAGGACGCTCGCCGGCTCTTCCGGTTTAGCATGCGGCCTTCTGCGACGCTGACCTCAGCCCTCCACCGGCATGTTCGACCGCGCCCGCCGTGCATTGTTGCACCGCCACGACCCCATCATCCGGCCGCACATCGGCCAGGTGATCGAGCGCAGGCTACTGCTCGGCGGCCGGCTGCTTCGGGAGGGGGCACTTTCGCCAGCAACGGCAACCACGCCGCGGTGGCGCAACCTGTTGAACACCTACCACAGCTTCATCCACGCCAAGGTCGCCGACGCCCGCCTGGAGGCCGAGTTCGGCGACGCGCGGACGGAGGTGCGCACGGATCGCGAGGGCTATTTCAGCGTTGAGATGGAACTCCCGGCGCCGGTAGCCGGGCCCCTGTGGCAGGAGGTCCACTTCAGGTTGCTGGAGGCGCCCGGCTACGTCGGCCCGCCGGTGACGGCGCAGGGCCTGGTGCTGGTGCATCCGCTGAGGTCGCGCTTCGCCGTGATCAGCGATGTGGACGACACGGTGCTGACGTCGAACGTCACGAGGAGATTCCGTATGATCCTGAAGGTGCTGCTGTCGAACGCGCACACGCGGCTGCCGTTTGCCGGCGTCGGCGCGTTTTATCGCGCGCTGGAGAAGGGCCACGGAGAGGAGCACAACCCGATCTTCTACGTCTCCAACGGGCCTTGGAACCTGCACGACCTGCTGGTGGACTTCTTCCGCCTGAATGACATTCCCCTGGGCCCGATCCTCCTGCGCGACTGGGGCGCCCATCTGGTGTTGGCGAGAAAGCCGACGGGCACGCACAAGCGCAATCAGATCAGCCGCATCATGGAGTTCTTTCCCCGGGTGCCGGTCGTGCTTATCGGCGACAGTGGCGAGCACGATCCGGAGATATTCGCGGCGATCGCCCGGGATTTTCCGGGGCGGGTGGACACCATCTACATCCGTTGCGTGAACGACGGTCGGCGCCGCGAGGTTGAGGCGCTGGGAGAAGAATTAAGAAGCAACGGGGTGGACTTTCTACTGGTGCCCGACAGCGAGGGAGCCGCTGTCCATGCCGCCGGCAAGGGCCTGATTCCGGCCCAGGCAATCGAGGCGGTCCGGCAGGACAAGCGAATCGACGCCGCCTGACAGGCGCGCCAGCCGCACCGGGCGGATGCGGCTGGCGTCGTACAACCGACCTTCAGCGGATCGACTTGCGCCGGAACAGGTTGACGATGGCAAGCAGGATCACCGCGCCGAGCAGCGAAACCAGCAAGCCGGACATGCTGAAGTCGTTCTGGTTGATCGTGCCGGTGCCGAACAACGGCGCCAACAACCAGCCACCAAGCATGGCTCCGATGATTCCGACAATGATATTGAGGAACATTCCCTGCTGGGCGTCGGTTTTCATGATGAGGCTGGCGATCCAGCCCAGGATGCCGCCGACGATAAGCCAGATGATGAAGTTGATCATTGCGAACTCGCTTGGTTGTTATAGGTTGATTTCCATCGGAGAGGCAGCGGCGTGACAGCCACCTCAACAATCCGGGCAGCAAGAACCGTACCCGCACCACCACCGGCGGCGCATTGAGAACGCCTCCAGTTGAATAACCCTTCCAGACGAGTGCCGCTTGCAAAATGTGCAATCTGCACATTTATAGTGGCTTCATGGCGACGAACGGCCCGGCTCTCCCGACCGACGGCTTGCTCGCAGCGTTCCGCTGCGTGCTGCGACCGCTTGCCAGGCTCGCAGTAGCAAGCGGCTTGCCCTATGCGCGGATCGACGATTTATTGAGGCAGGTGCTGGTGGAGGCTGCCAGCGAGGCCCACGCGGAGCTGCCACCGGAAAGGCGTGTCAGCCGGATCAGCACGACACTCGGCCTGAACCGGCGGGAAGTCACCCGCCTGTATCGGACCAGAGAAGAGCAGTTGCCTGCACCGCCTTCGCACGCCACCCGCCTCTTCCTCAAGTGGCAGTCGGATTCCCGTTTTCGAGATACCGCTGGCGCGCTGAAACATCTGCCGCGGCAGGGCCCGGGGTTCACATTCGAACAACTCGCCCAGGAGATCACCCGCGATGTGCATCCTCGCAGCCTCCTCGGGGAACTTTGCCGGCTCGGCCTGGCGCGACACGATGAAGCGGAGGATGAAGTCGAGCTGATCGTGGACGCTTTCGTACCCCGAGGCGATGCCGGCCGGATGCTCGGCTTCCTCGGCGCGAACGTCGGTGACCACTTCGAAGCTGCGGTATCGAACGTGCTGGGTGACGGCCGCGAGCATTTCGAGCAGGCGATTTTTGCCGACGAATTGTCGGTGGAATCCGTCCACGCCTTTCGCGAGACGATCTCGCGGCAATGGCAGGCGCTGCGCGCGGCGGCGGTGCCGGCCCTGGAGACGCTGATCGATCTCGACCGTGCGGTCGGACGGGTACAGGACCAGCGGGTCCGGATCGGACTGTTCAGCTGGTCCGCGCCCATGATTGCGCCTCCCGCTGTCCCGACCAAGGCTCGCGCGGCTGGGAAGGGCGGCGCGGCTGGGAAGGGCGGCGCCAAGGGGGCCGCAGAGGGTGGAGGAAAGGGCGGCGCTTCCGCGGCCCGCGGACGCGATCCGATCCGGCGCGCCAGGAACATCAAGAAGAAGGATCTCGGATGAAAGTGAGTCAATTCCGCCGGTTCCTGGCACGCAGCGGTCTGCTCGCGATCCTGGCCATTGCCGGGTGCGGCGGCGGCGCGCAGATGGCTGGCGTGGACTCCGGCGGAACCGGCTCGTTCGCCGTCGGCACCATCGGCGGTTTCGGCTCGATCATCGTCAACGACATCCGTTACGACGACAGCCGCGCCACCGTGCGGGATGCGTACGGCCGGTCGCGTTCGACGGCAGACCTCCGGCTTGGCATGGTCGTCGAAGTCGAAGGCTCGGTACTTGCGCCCACTCCGGCTGGCGCTCTCTATGTGCAGGAGGGCGTGGCCACCGACATCCGCCTCGGCGGCGACATCGTCGGTCCGCTGCAGGCCGCGAACCAGGGCGCTTCGCAGATCACCGTGCTAGGCCAGACGGTCGACCTCGCGCCGACAACGATCTACGGCGACGAGCTTGCGGGCGGCCTTCCGACCCTCGCGACGCTGCCGCTGGGCAGCATCCTGGAGGTCCACGGCTTCCCCGCCCCCGCCAGCAACGGCCGGTACACGGCGACCCGCGTCGACCTGCGGCCGGCGGCAGACGAGTACCGGCTGGTAGGCACGGTGCATGACCACGACCTCGGCAGCCGCCGTTTCAGCATCGGAGAGACCAGGATCGACTATGCCGCGCTCAGCATCGACGAAGCGCGAAGCGTGGGCGTCATCGAGGGCGCATCGGCGCGCGTGAGGATCGGGACGGTACCGCGCCTCGACGGCACCTGGGTGATGCTCCAGGCGCAGTCGGCTGCGCCGATGCTGGCGGATCACGAGGACGTCGACATCGAAGGGCTGGTAACCGCAGTTGACGGCACGGTCGCCTTCACGGTGAACGGCGTTCCGGTGGACGCCTCGCGGGCGGTAATCGAGCCGGCGGCAGCCCGGTTTGCCGTGGGCGTCCGCATCACGGTATCCGGCTCGCTCCGCGGCGGTGTGCTGGTGGCGGACTTGGTGAGGGTCGAACCGGTCGCCGCCCCCGACGGCACGCAGGCCAGGAGGCGGATCACGCTGAGCGGGCCGGTCGCGGCGCTGACCCTGGACGGCCTGCAGCTGCGGGTGCGCGGGGTCAGGGTCAACCTTGCAGAAGCCATCTTCGAAGGCGGCATCCTCGCGCTGCTGCGCAACGGTATCAGCGTGGAAGTGGAGGGGCGACTGGCCCTGGATGGCTCGTCGGTCGATGCGACGCGCATCCGCTTCGTGGCGCGCGGCAGCGACGGCAGCCCTGCGCGCGGCAACGATGATCGCAACCCCGAGAGTCCCGGAAACAGCAACGCCGGCAACGGGAACCGAAGCGCAGGCGCTGGGGAGAGCGGCAACGGCGGCAACCGCAACGACGATGACGACGACGACGACGACAAGGGCAAGGGCAAGAAGAGCAGCGCGGGCTTGTCGGCGATCCTGGCAAGCCTGTCGAATTCCGAAGCAGGGAGTATCCAATGATTGCAATCGACACGCCGGGCGGCGGCGGGGCTGTGCACCCCTTCCCATTTCACCTTCGGCTGTTGTCCCACGAGCGGCTCCGCGAGCAAGATTCGGGGCCGGTCCCGCTCGACGTGTCCGTTCAAGCACATGAAGCAAGCCCCACCGTCCTGATCGCGGCTTCCGCCCTCAGCGAAGGCCTCGATGCTCCCCGGGTCGCGGCCGCGGTCGCGGAAGGCGTTCGAGCGGCGCTGCCGTCTGCGCGCGTGATGCAGATGCCTGGCCCGCTGGCGGGGCCGGGCTTCTTGGAAGAACTGGTGGCCCTCTCGGGCGGCAGAATCGAGCGAATCAGCCTGCTAGGCCTGCATGGCGAAGTCTTTCGTGCGCAACTCGGGCTGATCGGCCCGTCCAGCGAACTTACCGCCGTCATCGCAGCCGAAGCGGCGGACGAAGATTCGTTTGCACTGTACAAGCGCCAGGATCCCACCTGCGCCAGCAGCCGGAGCACCGGGCAGCTGATCCAGGCGGCGCTGGACCGGGGCGTGCGGCGGATCATCGTCGGCTGCGGCGAAGGCGGCGCCTGCGACGGGGGGATCGGCATGGCGAGCGCGTTGGGCATCCGCTTTCTGGACGAGCAGCGCTCCGAGATCGCAGAGGCGGGCGGGCTGCTGAGACTGGCGGCGATCGACCTGACACACCGTGACCGGCGCCTCGACGAGGTTTCAATCGAAGCCGTCGTCGATCCTAGCAGCGACCTGCTGGGTCCGCAGGGCGTCGCCCGCGTCCACGGCCCGCGAACCGGCGCGTCCGAGCCGCAGGTCCTTCGCCTGGAACGGGGTCTCGTCCGGTACGCGGAGGTGGTCCGCCAGTCCCTCAAGATCGACGTGCCAGCCCTGCCGGGCGGCGGTGCCTGCGGCGGACTCGCCGCCGGGCTGGTCGCGTTCGCGGGGGCCCGACTCACTTCGCGCCGCGCCTTTCTCAGGCATGCGGCGGCGCTGCAGGCCTGCCTCGCAGCCGCTGACCTGGTAATCGTCGTTGAAGACCGGATCGATCCCGCACACGCGGCCGGGCACGTGCAGCCGCCCAGTCCCGCCGCAGCGGGCAATGCGCTGGATCAGGTCCACGCCTGGGTGGCTCGCCAGGCGCGGGCGCAAGGCCTGCCGGTGATCGCTCTGTACAGCAACGACCTCCTCGAGGCAGGCGGGGAGGCCGGGGTTTGCGGCGGCGTCGATGCGCATGCGGCGTTCGCGCCCGCAGCCTGGGGTGGCGGCCGCCCGATGACCGGCACTACCGCCCGGCTTCGGGACGTCAGCCGGGCGTCGTTGCGCCACCTGCTGCGCGGATGGGATCGGGCGGCGGAACCGACCTGAGCCGATACGCGGCGCCGGTGGCACAAAGTGAGGCTTCGTTCTAATACCTGGTCTCCTCGCGCACACGGTGAGCGCTCAAGCACCGATGAACTACCATTGTCGGATTGCCCGGTACATTCGGAATATGCACGAGGCGGTCAGCCGGGTGTCAGAACGGCGCGGCGACCAGCGGCCGGCGGCCGGCGTGTGATCGGCCCGGCCGAACCAACTACGTTAGCAACCCAGCATCATTTGAAGCAGATGTCCAGGCGCCGCAAGACAGACGGTCCTTCGCTGCACAGCCTATTGAGCCAGGCGAGCAGGCGCGTCACCTCGGATCTGCGTCGGGTCGTCGGGGCTGAAGGCCTGCCGGTGGAATTCTGGCGGGTGCTGGAGGTGATGGCGGACGAGCGGGGCCGCACCATGTCCGAACTTGCCGGGCAGACCGGCATGCAGATGCCCGCCACCAGCAAGCTGGTGGATCGGATGGCGGACGCGGCGCTGATCCAGCGCTCAGCCGACCCGGCGGACCAGCGCCGCGTGATCCTGCACATTTCCGACTTCGGTCTGCAGAAGTTTCTCGCTCTGGGCGAAGAGGTCCGGCAGCATCAAAACCGGCTTGAGAACACCTTCGGTCCCGAGCGCGAAGAGCAGTTGCGCGCGCTCCTGCGGGACTTCATCGAAGCCCACCGGCAATCTCCTGAATGACCCGCACGCCCAGCCCTTCAACCGACCCGAGAAAGACGGGGTCCCGGTTCGCGTCGTAGGAGTGGCGGCCCCCGCCGCGGACCGAAGGCAGCACCGCCGAGGCGCCACCCCGGTCGGCTTGCCGGGTCTGGCGCTGAAGGTGGACCACGCCCTCGTAAACGGACTGCGCGAGGGAGTTCAACATCGGTGCCCGATCCCCGAAGTGGGCATGGTATCGCTCCTTGAAGGCTCCGTTGACGTCGGAATCCAGGTTGGCGAAGTATCCGGCCGCGACGAACATGCCGTCGGTATTTTCGGGACCCATGCCGAGGATCGCGTTTTCTTCCATGCACACCGACAACCGCAACACCTTGCCCGCAAGTCCGGCAGCCCCGAACGCGCGGCACATATAGACCGACTCCCCGCCGACCAGCGAAATCAGCACCGCGTCAGCACGAGTCTCCCTGATGTGCTCCACGGTCGGCTCAAAGCGGTGCTCCCCTAGCGCGACATAGCGCTCCGCGACCACTTCCGAGCCGGCGGCGCGGATACGCGACGTCGCGACCTGATGGCAGCGCCGGGGCCAGCTGTAGTCGTTACCCAGCAGGTACCAGCGGCGCGGCTGATAGTGCTGCGTCATCCAGTCGAGCGCCGGCACCAGCTGGCGTACCAGCGTCTCGCCGATGGCATGGACCCATTCCGGCAGCCCGTCGCCTTCGAAATGGGGCGTGTAAATCAGCGGCACGCGTGCATCCACGACGGCGCTGACGCGCCGGCAGACGGCCGTGTTGCACAGCGCGACCACCGCGTCGATTTCACGGGCGCGCAGCATCGTGTCCAGCTCATCGCCGAGCGAGGCTGAAGATTCGCTCGCGTTCAGCACCGCCAGCCGAACCTCCCGGCCGTTGAAGCCGCCGTTGGCGTTCCATGTGTCGCGGGCCAGGCGCGCACAGGAGTAGGCAGACGGGCCAAGCAGGCCAAGCGAACCGGAAGTGGGAATCAGCAGGCCGATGTTGAATGGCTGCGACCGGGCCGCAGGCCGATGGAGCATCTTGCGGCCGAAGGCCTCGCTGGTCTTCATTCAGGCAGCCCGTGAATGGTTGGCGGGGCGGCAAACCTCAGCTGCGACCGTGCACCAGGCCCGGCCCGCCTTGCTGCAGGGGTAGAGCATAGCCCGGATTCGTGCTGGAGGCAGGCATGCTTCGGTTGACGTTTCCGATCTGCGCGACTTACCATTTGCATTAGTTTCCTGGGCAACTTCTCTTCTCAACAGCTTGCCCGCAACCCTCTCGCGGAACCGACTCATGCCTCAGCCCCGCGTTTCTGACGCCGACCTTCTAATCGCCGCAGCAAGACTCGCAGACCTGCCGATGACGCCCGAAAGGGCAGCACAACTTGTGCCAGCCATGAATGGCGTTTTGCAGCTCCTGGACGCACTGAACCAGGGCGCGCTGCAGGAGACTGCACCAGCTTTCGCGTTCCGGGCGGGCTGGGAGGCACCAGCATGAAGGATGCACTGAATCTAAGCCTGCGCGAGGTAGCCGCTGCCCTGAGGGATCGGCAGATCTCGCCGGTCGAGCTGACCCGACTGTCGCTCGAACAGATTGCGGCCGATGAACCGCGCCTCAACGCCTACGTCTGCCTCACCGCCGACCGTGCGATGGCAGCGGCCGGGCAGGCGGAGCGCGAGATCAACAGCGGGCAGTACCGCGGAGAACTGCATGGCGTCCCGGTAGCGGTGAAGGACCTCTATGACATCGCCGGCCTGCCCACCACCTGCAGTTCCCGGGTGCGGCACGATCACAAGGCAGGGGAAAACGCCGCCTGCGTCGACCTGCTCGAGCAGGCTGGCGCCGTCATCGTCGGTAAGACCCACACCCACGAGTTCGCCTATGGCATCTCGACGCCCACTACCGGCAATCCCTGGAAGAGCACGCACATCCCGGGCGGCTCCAGTGGGGGATCCGGGGCAAGCGTTGCCGCCCGTGGCTGCTTCATGGCCCTCGGCTCCGACACGGGTGGATCCATCCGGATCCCGGCGGCGCTGTGCGGCATCGTCGGCCTGAAGCCGACCTACGGCCGGGTAAGCCGTTACGGCGTGGCGTCGTTGAGCTGGTCGCTCGATCATGCCGGCCCCCTCACCCGCACGGTCGCAGACGCGGCGGTCTCGCTCGCGGCGCTGGCGGGCCACGACCCCCGTGACCCAGGCAGCATGAGTATGCCGGCCGGAGACTATCTCGCCGAACTCGAGCAAGGCGTGAAGGGCCTGCGGATCGGCATCCCCCGCAATTACTTCTTCGATCACCTGGAACCGGGAGTCGAGCGCCATGTGCGCGAGGCAATCGGCCGCCTGCAGAGCGAAGGTGCGACAATCGCGGAGGTGGAGATTCCGATGGCCGAGCAGATCATGGCAGTGGAGTTCGGCCTCTGCATGCCGGAGGCGTCGGCTTATCACCACGAGACGCTGCGCACGCGCGCCGACCTGTACGGCGAAGACGTGCGCAGCTTTCTCGAAGCCGGGTCGCTGATTCCGGCGGTCGACTACATCGCCGCCCTGCGGGTCCGAAGCCGCATGCAGGCCGCGTGGCGCCGGATGTTCGAGGGGCTCGATGCGGTGGTGGCTCCCACCGTGCCGGCGGTCGCCACCCGGCGAGACCAGCCGACAATCGAATGGGCCGACGGCACCGTCGAACCGGTCACGCCCGCTTTCGTGCGCCTGTCAGCGCCGGCCAACGTCACCGGCCTGCCGTCGGTCGCCGTCCCCTGCGGTTTCAGCGAAAGTGGCCTCCCGACCAGCTTTCAGATCATCGGCCACCCCTTCCAGGAGGCGCGCATCCTGCGTATCGCCCGCGCTTACGAACGGATGACGGACTGGACCACCCGGGTCCCGCGATGAGCGTAGACCGCAACCCGCCGGCGGAAAGCCCGGTACGGGTCGCCTGCATCCAGATGGAGCCGCAGGTCGGCGAGCGGGAGCGCAACATCGCCGAAAGCGTCGCGAGCATCGATGCTGCCGCAGCCGCCGGCGCGCAACTGGTGGTCCTGCCGGAACTCTGCGCCTCCGGCTACGTGTTCGAAAGCCGCAGCGAAGCATTCGGTCTGGCGGAGGAGATTCCGCACGGACCCGCCTGCCGGGCCTGGACGGACGCCGCGCGTCGCCACGGCTGCTTCATCGTCGCCGGCTTGGCGGAAAGAGTCGAACAGAAGCTCTTCAATTCGGCGGTGCTCTTCGGTCCGGCAGGCCACGTCGGTACGTTCAGGAAAATGCACCTGTGGGCCGCGGAGAATCTCTTCTTCGAGCCGGGAGACCTGGGCTTTCCCGTTCATGCCACTGCCATCGGCCGCATCGGCATGCTGATCTGCTACGACGGCTGGTTTCCCGAAGCCTATCGGCTGTGCGCCCTGCAGGGTGCGGACATCATCTGCATTCCCACCAACTGGGTGCCGATCCCGGGCCAGGATATTTCCCAGCCGGCGATGGCCAATGTGCCCGCCATGGCCGCGGCACACAGCAACTCGCTGTTCATCGCCGCCGCCGACCGGGTAGGGACCGAGCGGGGCCAGCCTTTTCTCGGCCGTTCCGTGATCGTCTCCTACACCGGCTGGCCGGTGGCGGGACCGGCCAGCGACTGCGCGCCCGAAACCATCTTCGCGGACCTGAACCTCTCGGAGGCGCGGCGCAAGCGCAACTGGAACGATTTCAACCAGGTGCTCCGGGATCGCAGAACCGACGCCTACGACGCAATGCTTGGCTCCGGCTTGCGGCCGGGCTGGTTCTGATGTGGCCCGGATATTGCTGACGCAGACCAGATGCCCGAGTTCATCGTCCGCTTCTCCTTCGACATCCTCGCCTTCGTCTCGGTGATGGTGCTGATCGTCCTCGGGCTGGGGATCATCGCCAGCATGATGGGCATCTTCAACTTCGCTCACGGAGAACTGGTGCTGCTCGGTGCATTCACCGTCTTCCTTGCACACGATATCGGGATCGGCATCTGGTGGGGCATCCTCGCCGCCCCGCTCCTGGTCGGCCTGTTCGGGTTCCTCCTGGAGCGCGCGATCATCCAGCGCTTCTATGCCTCGCCGGTCATCGCCATGCTCGGCACCTACGCGATCGGCCTGGTTATACGCGAGATCGTCCGGGGAATCCTGGGCGGACAGTACCGGCCGGTACCCGAACCCTGGCCCGGTTACTACGTGGTCGGCGGCCAGGAGTTTTCCATCTGGCGCAGCTTCATCATCGTCACGACCCTGGCCGCGATTGCCGGCAGCTGGCTCTTCCTCTCTCGCACGTCCTTCGGCCTGCGCATCCGCGGTTCGCTGGAGAACCCGATGCTTGCGCGGGCCTGCGGCATCTCGACCCGCAAGCTCTATTCGCTGACCTTTGCCTTCGGCGCAGCCCTGGCCGGCCTTGCCGGCGCGCTTATCGTGCCGCTCTACCAGCTATCTGCGGACATGGGCCTGCGCTTTCTCGTGCAGGGGTTCCTGTCGGTGATGCTTGGCGGCGTCGGCACGTTTGCCGGTCCGGTATTCGGCGGTGCTGCCGTCGGGGCAATGGCCTCCGGCCTGCCCTGGGTGGTGGAGCCCGTGCTTGCCGACCCGCTGGTATTCGTGATTGCACTGATCGTAGTGAAGCTGCGCCCCCAGGGCCTAATCTCAGGAGGAAGAAGATGACCACGCATGAACAGGACGATATGCCCGGCTTGCCGGCCCGCCGCCGCCGCGGACTTCTGACCGGTGGGGCTGCACTGGCAGCAGCCGGCTGGACCAGCGGACTGGGAGGCGGCTGGTGGCTTCGCCCTGCCTGGGGCCAAAGCAAGGACGCGATCCGGATGGGCATTGCGACCGACATTACCGGACCTATCGCGCCTTCGGGCAACTCCAACTGGCAGGTGGCCCAATTCGCGGCGGAGCAGATCAATCAGGCGGGCGGAATCGCCGGCAGGCCGGTGGAACTTTTCCTGGAGGACACTGCCTCGGACCCGAAGATCGCCGTCGGCAACGTCCGAAAGCTGATCCAGCAGCACAAGGTCAACGTCGTGCTGGGCGGCATCACCAGCGCGATGCGCCAGGCCATCAAGGACCCGATCGTGAACCGCGGCCGGACGCTCTATATCTACCCGCAGCTCTATGAGGGCCAGGAATGCACGAAGCACCTCTACAACGTCGGACCGACGCCGGCTCAGCAATGCGACGAGCTGATTCCGTACCTTGTGAAGAAGCTGGGCAAGAAGCGCTTCGCAATGCCGTCGGCCAACTACGTATGGCCGCAGCTGCTGAACAAGTATGCACGCAAGGTGATCGAGGCCAACGGCGCCGAAGTTGTCTTTGAGGAGTACTACCCGCTGGATCAGCCGGAGTATTCCGCCACCATCTCGAAGATCCGCGACGGCAAGGTGGACTGCGTATTCAGCACCGTGATTCCACCCGGCGTGCAGCCGTTCATGAAGCAACTCTACGAGTCCGGCTTCCAGCGCAACGGCGGCGCCTTCGCCTGCCTCTACTACGACGAAAACGCGCTGAACTTCAATCCGCCGCACGAGCTGGACGGCCTGCTCAGCTGCCTGGACTTTTTCCACACGGTTCAAGACCCCCACAGCCAGGAACTGCTGGCCGGCTACAACAAGAAGTTCCCCGACTCCAAGTACCTTTTCACCGCCGGCAGCGCCTCCACCGGCATGTACCGGGGCATCCGCTTCTATGAAGCGGCGGTCAAGGCGACCAACGGCGACCTCGACCGGGAAGCAGTCTCCGCCGCGCTCGACAAGGCAACGCTCGCCCGGGGTCCGGGCGGCGGTGCGGAAATGGTCCCGGGCAAGATGCACTGCAAGATGAACATGTACATCGGCCAGTGCAAGCCGACCGCCGGGAAGCTTCGCTATGAGATCGTTGGCACCTACCCGATGGTGGATCCCAAGGAATGCTGATCGGCTCCCGGTGGCTTGCCGGCGGCAGTCGGGTGCTGCCCGCCATCGAGGTTGCGGTCCTCGCCTCGGCGGTGGCGGCGCCGCTGCTGCTGCAGAGCAGGCCGGAGCTGGTGACGCTGGCGACCAACGTCCTGATTCTGTCGCTTCTCGCGATCAGCTTCGATCTGTGCTGGGGCTACTCGGGCATCATGAGTTTCGGACAGGCCCTGTTCTTCGGCGTCGCCGGCTACGGGGTCGCCCTTATCGGCAGGGATCTCGAGTTCAGCCATGCCTGGGGAACCTTGCCGCTGGCGATGCTGATCGGACTGCTGCTGTCGTTTGTCTTCGCGGCATTCCTGCTGCTCGGCCGCCGCACACCGACGGTCATCTTCGTCGCCCTGGGCACGCTGACCGGCTCCTATGCCGCCGAGCGGCTGGTCTCGGGCTGGCAGTACGTCGGCGCCGGCAACGGCCTGTCCGCCGTCAAGTTGCTGCAGGTCGGCAGCCATGAGCTCGTCGAGGGGACCGCCTTCTACTTCCTGGCACTCGCGCTGCTGCTTGCCTGCTATCTGACTGCCCGCTACGTGATGCGTTCGCAGTTCGGCCTGGTGCTTGCAGGCATGCGGCAGAACGAGGAGCGGCTCGCCTTCTTCGGCTATCGGGTCCAGTTGTTCAAGGCGCTGATATTTTCCTTCGCCGGCCTGCTTGCCGGACTCTCGGGCGCGCTGTCCGCCTACCACCAGGGCTTCATCGGGCCCGGCAGTATGGGCCCGGGTCTTTCGACGGCCGCCGTGCTTTACTGCCTGTTCGGCGGCAGCGGAACCTTGATCGGGCCCGTGCTCGGCACTTTCCTCATCGAAGTGATCAGCTATCAGCTGGCGGACCAGCAGCAGATCAAGCAGTACTGGCCGGTGATACTCGGCCTCGTCCTGCTGGTGGTCATTGTCTTCAAACCGAGCGGCATCCTGGGATTCTTCGTGTCCGAGCGCGAGCGGATCGGATCCTATGGCGGAGCCGGCCGCAAGCGCAGAGGCGGTCGCTGAACCCGATGGCAACGCTGCTTCAGGTCCGGGAGTTACGCAAGACCTTCGGCTCGCTGCAGGCGCTCGACGGCGTGGACCTCGACGTGCGGGCCGGCAGCTTCCACGGCCTGATCGGACCGAATGGTTCCGGCAAGAGCACACTGTTGAAGGCCATCGCCGGCGCACACCTGCCGACCTCGGGGACGGTGTCGTTCGACGGACGGGACATCACCCGGATGACACCCTACGATCGCGCCCGGATCGGGATGAGCCTGAAGTTCCAGATCACCGCAGTGCTGCGGGAGCTATCCGTCTACGACAACGTGCTGCTTGCGCTCCAGGCGAACCAGGGAATCTGGTCGCTGGTGCGCTCGCTTGGCCGCCGGGCGCTGCAGGACGAGGTGATGGGGGCGCTCGAGCGCTTTCGACTCGCCGATCGCGCCGATGAGCTGGCCGGCTCGCTCAGCCACGGCGAGCAGCAATGGCTCGAGATCTCGATGGCCCTCGCGCCGCGGCCAAAGCTGCTTCTGCTCGACGAGCCGACCGGTGGCATGAGTCCTGAAGAGCGGCGGGTCACCGGCGAACTGCTGCAGCCGATCCGCTGCGACTGTACGCTGGTCATCGTCGAACACGACCTCGACTTCATCCGCGACTTCTGCGACGTCCTGACGGTGCTGGACCAGGGTCGCATACTTGACACCGGCACGGTCGACCAGATCCAGCGCTCGCCCCGCGTCCAGCAGGTCTATACGACCCGGGCCTGACCCATGATCATCGCCAGTCCGCTCCTGAAGACCGACGCGCTGTGCGCCGGCTACGGCCGCAGCCAGGTCTTGTCCGGCGTCTGCCTGCAGGCGCCGCGAGCCGGGGCCATCGCCATACTCGGCCGCAACGGCGCCGGCAAGACCACACTGCTCAAGACGATTGCCGGCGAGCTCGTGCCGATGTCGGGCGAAATCCTCTTCGACGAACGCAGGATGAACGAGCAGCCGGCGGAAGTTCGCGCCCGCAGCGGGATCGGCTATGTGCCGCAGGAGGATGCTGTTTTTGCGGGGCTTTCGGTGCGGGAAAACCTGCAACTCGGGGCGACCCGCCAGACAGACAAGTCCGGCATCGACGAGATCCTGGTGGTCTTCCCGAAACTCGGAGCCCGGCTTGGCCAGGTCGCGGGCACGCTCTCCGGTGGCGAGCGCAAGATGCTCGCCATCGGCAGGGCACTGCTCGGTCGGCCCCGGCTGCTGATGCTCGACGAGCCCACGGAAGGCGTCTGGATCGGCGTGATCGAAGAGATCGCGGAGCAGCTGGAGAAACTGGCAGCCACCATGAGCGTGATCCTGGTCGAGCAGCACCTGGCGCTGGCCTTGCGGGTAGCCAGTCACGCCTACGTCATGGACCGCGGACGGATCGCGCTGCACGGTCCGGCGCAGCAGGTCCGCGACGATCCAGCGCTGCTGCGCTACCTCTCGCCCTGAGTCGACGTCCCTATCCCACGACGCCGGCCCAGGCCAGCCGTCAGATCAGCAGGCTGCGGCGCACGACCTCCGAATCGGAGATCTCGCCGGCGCCGATGTGCCGGACCACCCGGCCCTTCTCGATGACATACGCCCGTTCGCCCAGGGCCATGATCGTGTCCAGGTTCTGCTCGACGAACAGGACGGTGCTGCCCAGCTCGTCGCGAATCGCCCTGAGGGTCTCGCAGATCATCTGGACGATCGACGGCTGGACGCCCTCCGACGGCTCGTCCAGCAGGATCAGCGACGGATTGCCGATGAGAGCCCGGCCGATGGCAAGCTGCTGCTGCTCGCCGCCGCTCATGGTGCCCGCGGCCTGTCGCCGGCGTTCCTGAAGCCGCGGGAAATAGCGATAGACCAGATCGGCGTGTTTGCGCCCCTGCGGACCCCCGATCAGCCTGCCGACATAGAGGTTCTCCTCCACCGTCAACCGGGGAAAGACTTCGCGGCCCTGCGGGACATAGCCGATGCCGAGCCGGGCGCGCGCATCCGGCGCCAGGCGGGTGATGTCCCGCCCCTTGAACTGCACGCTGCCGGCGCTTGCCGGCAGCTGGCCCATCAGGCACCGCAGGATCGTCGTCTTGCCGACGCCGTTGCGACCGATCAGGCTGACGATCTCGCCGCTGCGGATGTCGAGCTCGATGCCCTGCAGGATCGGCGTCTGGCCGTAACCGGCACGCAGCCCGGTTATCTTCAGCACCGGTTCAGTGGACATGCCTCTTGCCCAGGTAGATTTCGGCAACCCGCGGGTCGTCGACGATCGCGTCGATCGAGTCTTGCGCAAACACCCGCCCGAAATGCAGGACGGTCACACGCTGCGCAATCTGCCGGATGAACGTCATGTCGTGCTCCACGACCAGCACCGTCATGCCTTCACGGTTCAGGCGCTGGATCAGTTCGCCGGTGCGAAAGGTCTCTTCCGGCGACATTCCCGCGGTCGGCTCGTCCAGCAGCAACAGCCGGGGCTGCAGCGCCAGCGCCATCCCGATCTCCAGCCACTGCTGCTGGCCGTGCGAAAGCCGGCCCGCCGCCTGGTCTTTCTGCGCCTGCAGTTCCAGCAACACCAGCAGGCGCTGCGCCTCGCCGTCGATCTCCTGCCTGGGAAGACGCTGCTGCAGCGCGATCACCAGGTTCTGCAGGACCGGCAGCTCCCGGAACACGCTCGGTACCTGCATCTTGATGCTCATGCCGCGACGTACCCGCTCGAAGGGCTTGCGCCCGGTGACGTCCTCGCCAAGGAACAGCACCTTTCCGGCGGATGGCTCGTAGGTCCCCACCATCACCTTGAAGAGCGTGCTCTTGCCCGCGCCGTTCGGACCGATCAGGCAGTGGATCTCGCCGGTGTCGATGACCAGGTCGACGTCGTCCAGCACGTTCAGCCCGCCGAAGTGCTTGTGCAGTCCGCGGACCTCGAGGATCGCGTTCAAGACGGCTGTCGCGGGTTGGTCGGGCGTGCGGCCTGCATCCGCCGAAGCCACAACGACAGTCCGGCAACGAACCCGGCAGGCACGAACAGCACCGTGACCAGCAGCAGTGCTCCCATCAGAATCAGCGCGTACTGCTGGCTGTACACCGTCAGCGCCTGGAAGGACAGCAGCAAAACGAACGTCCCGAGCAGCGTCGAGGTCAGGTCGGCACGACCGCTGAACGCTACCCAGATGATCGGCATCGCAGCCGAGGGCAATCCCATGATGGCGGGCGTGATGAACTGGCCCCAGGCGGTATAGAGCCCGCCGCTGAGCGCGGCCAGCCCGCTGCCGAGGACGAAGACCGCGAGCTGATACTTGCGCACGTCGTAGCCCAGCAGTTCCGCGCGCAGCGGATCCTCCCGGATGGCAACCAGCACGTTGCCGAAGCGCCCGTTCACCAGCCAGCGCAGGCCGAGGTAGGTTGCCAGCAGCAGCGCCAGGACTGCGTAGTAGAGCACGGTCCCCTCCAGCGGAACCGGGCCCCCGAACCACGGTACCTCCAGCGTGGGCATCCCGCCCATGCCGTTGAAGCCGTTGAACCGGGCGCGGCCGATCGCCCACTCCGGCCCCGCGGTCTGGCCCATGAAGGCCGCAAGCGCCAGCGTCGTCGCGAACGTGACGATGCCGAAGTACACACCGCCGACCCGGCCGTAGATCATGAAGTAGCCCAGCACTGCCGCGAAGGCGGCAGCGATTGCGATCGAAGCGGCAAGCGAGACCAGCGTCATTGCGCCGACGGCGGCGAGATTGATCGAAATGACGCCGTAGCCGTAGCCCGAGATGCCGAAGAAGGCCATCTGCCCGAACGACAGCATGCCGGTATATCCCCACATCAGCGAAAGCCCCAGGGCCGCGAAGATCCAGATCAGGAAGTAGGCGCTATTGCCGACGTCGTAGGGGTCGAAGCCGAAGGGATAGGCGATGGCCAGCAGCAGAACCACCCCGAAACCCATCCAGAAAACGCGGCCGTTGCCGATCGTCTGCGGGCCGTTGAAGCCGCGAAGTCTTTGCATCATGGTCGAATCCTCAACGGGCGCGCCGCGCGACCCAGCCCGACACTCCCTCGGGCAGCACGCGGATGACGAGGATCACCGCGATCAGCATCCCGATCTGGCCGACGATCTGGCCCTGCCACGCGTTGAGCCCGCTGCGGATGACGCTCAGGACGACGGCAGCCGGTACGGTGCCGAGCAGGACGTTCGAGCCGCCCACCACCACCGTCACGAACGCCTCGACGATGAAAGTGACGCCCATGGTCGGAATCAGCGTCATGGTGGGTGCGTAGAGGGCGCCGCAGAGGCCGGCCAGCGCAGCGCCGATGCCGAAGCTCGCCGCATAGATGCGCGGCGTGCGCACCCCCAGCGCGCGCGCCATCCGGGCGTTCTGCATCGTTGCCCGGGCCAGCACGCCGAAACTGGTGCGCATGAACAGGACGTAGATCGCGATCATCACCACCACTGCAGCGACGAACAGCACCACCCGGTAGGTCGAGAAGGTGTACGGGCTGACCTCGAAGCTTCCCGCGGGCGTACCGATGCCGGGCCAGCTCGAGCCCAGCGTCACCAGCATCCCCTGGGTCACGATCAGGCTTATTCCCCAGGTGGCCAGGATGGAGTCGAGCGGCCGGTCGTAGAGCCGGTGGATGATCGTGCGTTCCAGCACCACGCCGATCAGCCCCGCGCTCAGGGCGCCGCAGGCCTGCGCGACCGGCAGCGGCAGGCCCTGCTGCACACCGATGACGGTGACATAGATGCCGCAGGTGATGAATTCTCCATGGGCCATGTTGATGATGCCCATCATGCCGAAGATGATCGCCAGGCCGGCAGACGCGAGGATCAGGAAGGCAAAGACGTCGGCAAACTGGAAGGCGATCGAGAAGACCTCGGCGAACATCACCTGCTCCGGGTCACTTCTTCTTGGGAAGATTGGAAGGCGCGTACTGCTCCTTCGGGTCGGCCTTGGTCAGGTCGCAGCCGACCTCGCCGAGCCAGTAGGGCTTGATCTCGCCGAAATCCTTGATCACCTTCACCGAATGATCCGCGTTCACCCCGATCATCCGCATATGATGGGCAGTGTGCTGGCTCTTGGGATCGATGCACATCTTGCCTTCGGGCGAATCGATGCAGGCCTGCCCGGTTGCGATCACCTCGCGGATCTTCGCCTTGTCGGTGGACTTGGCACTCTCCACCAGCATCTTGTACATGTACATCGCGACATAGGCGTTGTAACCCATGTCGTTGATGTACTTCTCGTCCGGAAACTTCGCGCGCCAGCGCTTCTTGAAGTCCTCAGCCGGCGCGGTGTCGATCTCCTCGAACCAGTTGGCTACCGCATGCATGTTCGCCAGAGCCGGCGGCTGGAACCGCTTGTGTTCGAAACCGAGCATGACCTTGATCGGGCTGCCCATCGGCAGGTTCAGTTTGGCGGCAGCGGCCTGCTCGAAGAACGAGTCCTGGGCCGCGCCGACATTGAGCATCATCAGCCAGTCCGGCTTGGCCCGCTGGATGTTCTGGATGGTCTGGCTGAACTGCGACACGCCCAGCGGAATGAACTCCTGGCCGATCACCTCACCACCCTCCTTTTTCAGGAGGTCGCGGGTCCATTCCGCCGTCAGCTGGCCGAAGTTATAGTCAGCAGCCACGATGTAGACCCGCTTTCCGAACTTCTCCACCATCCACGGCACCAGCGTGGACAACTGCTGCTCCGGCACCGCGCCGACGCTGATCATGTTGCCGTCGCAGACTCCACCCTCATACTGGTTGGTGTAGATGTAGAGCTTGTCGGCGCGGTTCACGATAGGCCGCAGCGCTTCGCGCGAGGCGCTGGTGATGCCGCCGATCAGCACCTCGACCTTGTCGCGCTGGATCAGCCGGCGGGCGAACTCCTGGTAGCGGGCGTTGTCGCCTTGCGGGTCCAGGTGCAGCAGCTCGATCTGCCGGCCCATGATCCCGCCCTTCGCATTGATTTCCTCGACCGCCAGCTGGGAGCCGTGCAATTTCGGCAGGCCGAGCAACGCGAGGTCGCCCGAGATGTCTTCAAGCAGGCCGATCTTGATCTTTTCCTGGGCACCGGCCTCCGGCACCCCCCCTGTCAGCAGCCCCAGCGCTGCAGACCCCGCCAGCAGCACGCTCGTGATCCGATTCTTGCGCATCG
>JACCRJ010000359.1 GCA_013813615.1 Lautropia sp.
CCACCGCCCTTCGCGCAGGTCGATGATGCACTGGGCGGCCAGGGTCGCCATGTCCTCCATCGCCTGGGCGTCGATGCCGCCGAGGTGCGGGCTGGAGACGACGTGGGGCAACCGGAGGAGCGGGTTCGCCGGGCTCGGCGGCTCGGGGTCGAACACGTCCAGGCCCGCGCCGCCGAGCTTGCCGGCAACCAGCAGGGAAACCAGCGCGGACTGGTCGACCACCGAGCCGCGGGAGATGTTGACGAAGTGGCCGCTGCTGCCCAGCGCCTGCAGCACTTTGCGGGAGACGAGGCCGCGAGTCGCCTCGCCGCCGGGACAGGCGGCGACGAGCACGTCCGCCCACGTGGCCATCCCCTCCAGGTCCGCGAAGTACTGCGCCTCCACCGGCTTGCGACGCGGCCCGTGATAGCCGATCTCCGTCTTGAAGGAACGGCAACGGTCGGCGATTGCCTGGCCGATGCGCCCCATGCCGACAATGCCGACCTTGCGCCCGCCGACGCTCGTCGCCAGCGGCAAGGAGCCTTTGAGCCACTTGCCGGCGCGCACGAAGCGGTCCGCTTCCGCCACCTTGCGCAGGCTCGCCAGCATCAACGCGACGGCCAAGTCCGCAACGTCGTCGGTGAGGACGTCCGGCGTGTTGGTCACCGCGATGCCGTGGCTGCCGCAGTAGCCCAGGTCGATCGCATCGACGCCGACGCCGAAGCAGCTCACCAGCCTGACCTGGGGCAGCTTGGCCAGCGTCGCGCCGTCGATGCCGCGCCCGCCACTGGTCACCACCACCTTGCAGGTCGGGGCAATCCGCTTCAGCAGGGCTTCGGGATCGGCATCGGTCCAGTAGGCGTGGACGTGGTAGGTCTGCTCGATCCTGCGCTGCGTCGGCGCGTAGAGGGGACACATCAGCAGCACGTCATTCTTGTTCATGAATCGATTGGCTCCGGTAGATCGATGCGATGGCGGGTGGACCAGGTGTTGAGGCTGGTGATGATCGACGGCTGCAGCGCGACACCCTGGGCGAGCTGCTCCGCCTTGCGCGCGAGGCCGCGCTCGCCCGGCAGCCGTACCGCCTGACCCGGCACTCTCGGCGCGCTGGCATGGCAGGCATCGCTCAGCCAGTCGGTCTGCCAGGTGAACTCCGCAGAGCCACCGAAGGCGGCTGGGTCGGTGATGCGGACCATCACCGAGGCACCCCAGCCTTCGGGCACGTCGGCACGGCCGTAGCCGGCGAGCCCGCCGGTCATGGCCTCCACCATCAGCAGCAGCCCATAGCCCTTGTGGCCGGAATCGAGGCCGCCGAGCGGCAGGATCGTCCCCGGTGGCGTCGTGAACAGGACGGCCGGATCGTTGCTCGGCTGACCCAGCGAATCCAGCCACCACTCGTGCTCGCCCTGCACGTTGGCCGCGCGCATGCGATTGGAGAGCCCGTTGGTGGTGACCGACGACGACACGTCGATCAAGATGGGGTCATGCGAGGTCGGGATACCGACCGCGATGGGGTTGGGCGTGAAGACGGCCTGGGTCCCGCCGAACGGTGCGACGCTCGCCACCGCCGGGTCCGAACTGTGGATCTCGATCAGCAGGCCGGCGCGCGCCACCTTCTCCAGGTAGGCGGCAAGGCAGGCGATGTGGTGACTGCGCCGGATCACGACCGTCGCGCAGCCGTGCTCCTGCGCCCGGGGCCGCGCCCAGGCGATCGCCTGCCTGACCAGCCACGGCCCAGGCAGCCGGCGACCGTCCCAGGTCGCCACCGAAGCCCGCTGGTTGACCACCTCCGGCTCGCCCTGTTTGCTCATGGAGCCCTTCTCGAGCTCGGAGAGATACGGCCCGAGCAGCGCGAGTCCATGGGTGTCGTGGCCGAGCAGGTCGCCTTCGACCAGCACTTCGGCGACGTCGCGCGCCACCGCCGGCTGCAGCCCTGCCTCGGTCAGCAGCCGCTCCGCGAAGTCGGTCAGCGCCTCGGCCTGATACCGGGCCCTTTCGAAAATTGCAGCACTCATGAGCTTGCCTCAGTAGACGGCGCGGCCGCCGGAGACGTCGAACACCGCGCCGGTGGAGAAGGAGCATTCCTCGCTGGAGAGCCAGCAGACCATCGCCGAGATCTCCTCGACCTGGCCGAACCGGTTCATCGGGATCTTCGACAGCATGAAGTCGATATGCTGCTGGGTCATCTGGTTGAAGATCGCCGTCTTCACCGCGGCTGGCGTGATGCAGTTGACGCGGATGCCGGTGCGGGCGAGCTCCTTGCCCAGCGACTTGGTGAGACCGATGACTGCGGCCTTGGAAGCCGAGTAGGCAGAGGCGTTGGGGTTGCCTTCCTTGCCCGCGATCGAGGCGATGTTGACGATGCGGCCGTAGTTGCGCTCCATCATCGCCGGCAGCACTGCACGGTTGCAGAGGAAGACGCCGTGCAGGTTCACGTCGAACACCTGGCGCCAGTCCTCGAAGCCGTAGTCGGCGACCGTCTTGTTCGGCCCGGTGATCCCCGCGCTGCACACCAGGATGTCGATCGCGCCGAACGCCGCGAGCGTCTGGCGTGCAGCGGCTGCGACGTCGCTTTCGCGGCTCACATCCAGCGCCACCGCCAGATGGCCCTTGCCCGGCAGCGAGCCGGCACCCGCCTCCGCAACGGAGCGGTCGCGGTCCCACAGGGCCACCCGCGCCCCGCTCTGCGCCATCCGCTGCGCGGTCGCAAGCCCGATGCCAGCCGCCCCGCCGGTTATCACCGCGAACCGCCCCTCGAGATCGATCTTGTTCATTGTTGCTCCCAGTCATCGCTTGTAGCCACCCGGCCCGAGCGCAGGTGATCATGAACCCGGAGTTTAAAGCGCCCCGGGGTCAATACCCCCGGGTATTGATCCCCTTCGTGCGCCTTGCATATCATCGCTGCCTTCCACTTCGCGCGCCCTTTCCCAACCCCGACAGCATCCCGGCATAGCGAACGCGTCACGACCCAACCCACCGGAAGACCATGAAAGTCCTCTTCACCGACCACGACATGCTGGACGTATCGCTCGAAAAACAGATCTTTGCCGACGCCGGCATCGACCTCAGGATCGCCCAATGCCGCACCGAAGCGGAAGTCATCCGCGAAGGCAAGGGCTGCCGCGCGATGCTGATCCAGTACGCGCCGCTCAATGCCAGAGTCTTCGAGGCGCTGCCGGAGTTGCGGCTCTGCGCGCGCATCGGCGCCGGCTACGACACGATCGATGCCGTCGACGCCGCCCGCTACGGGGTCTGGGTCGCCAACTCGCCGGACTACGGGGTCGGAGAGGTCTCGCTGCATGCGCTGGCGCTGATGCTCGCCGTCATCCGCAACATCGTGCGGTTCGACAACCACATCCATGCCGGCAACTGGCACTACAGCAGCGGCGGCGGGATACCGCGCGCGCAGGACATGACCGTGGGGATTCTCGGCCTCGGACGCATCGGCAAGCGCTTCGCGCACTACGCGCAGCCGATCTTCAAGAGCATCATCGCCCACGACCCCAACCTGATCGAAGGCGATTTTCCACAGTACGTCCGCAAGGTCGGCATCGACGAACTCTTCGAGACCGCCGACGCGGTCTCGCTGCACTGCCTGCTCGACGGCGGCACCCGGGGGCTGGTCGGC
>JACCRJ010000442.1 GCA_013813615.1 Lautropia sp.
AGTCGAGCCTCCAGAACGGGTGGAATCTCACAGCCGTCCGGTTGACGCTGCGCCAGCGGCCCTCGAGGCGCCGTCAACGGTCGCAGCATTCCGCCCTGCGCAGTAGAGGACCAGGGGAACCCAAGGGGGCCGGCTACGGTATCGACAACCTTCGGAGCCGTATCATTGGACGCGGAGCCTCGCTGGCGAGGCCCCGGCGAGCGCCCGTGTACCCGCGTCACCGATGCGCTCGCCTTCGGTCGGGAGGATGAAATGCCGCATCGGGTCGAGAACCAGCCGCCGCCACTGGCCGACTACAACCTCTGGCAGGCCAATCCGTTGCTGCGTGAGGCGGTGCAGCGGGAAGGCGCCGGCTGGGCGGAGGCGCGGCTCAACGACTATGGCATGCAACTCGGCACGGCCGACATGCAGGAGCAGGCGGCACTGGCCAATCGCCATTCGCCGGTCCTGCAGACGCACGATCGTTTCGGTCATCGCATCGACCGGGTCGATTTCCATCCGGCCTGGCACCGGCTGATGGCCGCAGGCGTCTCCGCCGGATTGCATTCCTCCCCCTGGGCGGATCCGCGGTCCGGCGCACATGTGGCGCGGGCAGCGGCGTTCATGCTGCATGCCGAGGTGGAGAATGGGACGTTGTGCCCGCTGTCGATGACCTACGGTTCGGCTTCGTCGTTCGCCCAGGCGCCGCAGCTCGCCGCCCAATGGCTTCCGGCAATCTTCACCCGCGAATACGATTCCCGTTTCCGCCCGGTGCAGGGCAAGCGCGGTGCGCTGATCGGGATGGGCATGACCGAGAAGCAGGGCGGTTCGGACGTGCGCGCCAACACCACTGTCGCTGCGCCGGCGGGCGACGGCAGCTGGCGCTTGCGCGGCCACAAGTGGTTCACGTCGGCACCGATGTGCGACGGCTTTTTCGTCACCGCGAAGACCGCGGCAGACGCAGCCGGCGTCTCCTGCTTCTTCATGCCCCGCTTCCTGCCCGACGGCAGCCGCAACGACATCCGGATCCAGCGCCTGAAGGACAAGCTCGGAAACCGCTCGAATGCGTCGGCGGAACTGGAGTTCGAGGGGACGCAGGCCTGGCTGGTCGGCGAAGAGGGCAGGGGCATACCGACGATCCTGCAGATGGGCGTGTTTACCCGGCTCGACTGCTCCCTCGGCTCGACCGGCATCATGCATCAGTGCGTAGCGCAGGCGGTCCATCACGCGCGGCATCGCCGCGCCTTCGGCCGGCGCCTGATCGAGCAGCCGCTGATGCGCAACGTACTGGCGGACCTGGCGCTGGAAGTGGAAGGGGCGGTGGCTTTGTCGATGCGCCTCGCCCGCGCCTACGACCGCACCGGCGACGAGGCCGAGATGGAGTTGCGGCGCGTGCTGACCGGCGTCTGCAAGTACTGGATCTGCCGCCGCGGCCCCGCGCTTGGGTTCGAGGCGATGGAGACGCTGGGCGGCAACGGCTATGTGGAGGAGGCGCCGCTGGCCCGCTTCTACCGCGAGCTGCCGGTGAATTCGATCTGGGAAGGCTCTGGCAACATCATGTGCCTCGACGTCCTGCGGGCACTGGGGCGGTCGCCGGGCGCTGTCGAAGCGATCGTCCAGGTGCTGCAGCCGGCGCGCGGCAGCAACTCGATCTTCGACGCCTTCTGCGACCGGCTCGTCGCGCGGTTCCGGTCGAGTCAGCTCCAGGAGCAACTCCAGGAGCAGCTCGAGTCTCAGGCGCGCCGGCTGGCGTCGGATATCGCGCTGGCGGTGTCGGCGGCGATCCTGCTGCAGGCATCGGCCGAGATCGGCGATCTCTTCTGCAGGTCACGGCTCGACGGGCCGGCAGGCTCCGGGATGACCTTCGGCAACCTTCCGGAGCATCCGGCCATGCCGACGCTGATCGAGCGGGCGCTGCCGACCATCGGCTGATAATCGCCACCTGTCTCGCTGCGCGGGCCGTTGGCTTGGCAGTGCCGTGGGATTCTGTGATTCTTGCGCGCACCATGTTTGCAACCCTCCAGACGTTATTCGCCGAGTCCTTGGTCGCCGCCGGCCGGTTGTCCGGCGAGGGCTTCGACGGCGCCGCCGGCCTGCCGGTGGCCCTGTCGCTGTCGGTGGCCGTCGCGGCCTTGCTGCTGGCGGGGGGCTGGCTCTGGCGGCGCTCGGCGCGCAAGGGACGCACCAGCGTCACGTCGCGTCGCGCCTTCACGCAGGCCGAAGGCATGTTCTGGTCGAGGCTCAATAGCGCGCTGCCGGACCACCTGGTGCTGATGGCGGTGCCGCTCACGCGCTTCGTCACCGTG
>JACCRJ010000446.1 GCA_013813615.1 Lautropia sp.
CGACTCCAGCCATTCCGTTGTTTCATGAGGGTCTGCGTCCGGCGCGGGCAGCACAAGAGCGCCGGCGGCTCCGGCGCCAGCCGGCCCTGCCGGCATCGCCGGGGCACCGGAGCCCGGTTGGGGAGAAACTCGGTCGAGGTGGGACAGGTCGGTCATGGCGGCGGCGCAACGGGAGGAAGTGACGATTATCGGCCGATTGGCCGCTTCAAATCATGCCGATCCTCCCGGCCAGGGATAAAATCCCGGCACTTCCTGCGGCATAACCAGTTTTCGACGACAGAAAATGCCATCGCAAGCGGCCAACCTCGATACCTGCTGCGGGTGGTGGTGCCGGACATCCGGGCCCTCGAGCGCTTCGTCCTCGACCGGCTGTCCCCGATCCCGGGGGTCGAGAAGATCCGCTCGAGCTTCACGCTGAAGCAGGTCCGCTACAAGACCGAACTGCCCCTGCCCTGACCGCCATTGCCGGGCTGCAACGGATGCAGGCCGTTCATGGCGATGATCCGCCCGTTCAGCCGACGCCACGGAAACGACCTTTCCCGAGCTGGCCCGGCGGCGTCAAACTCCAACGCTATGGCGAATATCAGCGTGTCTTGAGGGAACTCCGTGTCCGTGAATACTGCTTTTCCAGCAAAGTTCGACCGATCCGACAAGGGCGAGCGAGTCGTTCTGACCGGACTCGCGCGAGCGCTGGTCCAGCATCAGATCCTGCGCATCGACCAGGCTGTCGCTATCCACAAGAAGGCCGACGCGAGCGGGCAGGCGTCGTTCGTCGACGAGCTCATCTCCAGCAATGCAATTACTCCCGGTAAGCTGGCCCGTTTCCTGTCGGAAACCTTCGGCATGCCGTTGATGGACTTGCAGGCGCTCGACATCTCCGTGCTGCCCACCGACCTGATCGATCAGAAGCTGCTCGCCGAGACCCAGATCGTGCCGCTGCTCAAGCGCGGCAACCGCTTGTCGGTGCTGCTGTCCGACCCGACCGACCAGGCCGCCCTGGACCGGGTCAAGTTCCAGCAGCAGGCCTCGGTTGACGCCATCGTGGTGGAGCACGACAAGCTGCGCAAGCTCCTGGATAAACTCGGCCAGAGCGCCGCGGACAAGCTCTCCGACATGGCCGGCGACGCCCTCGACATCGAGATGACCGGTGAAGAGCCGGTGGTCACCCTCGAGGAGACCTCGGACGTCGACGACGCGCCGGTGGTCAAATTCCTGCAGAAGGTGCTGATGGAAGCGATCCAGGCCGGCGCCTCCGATATCCACTTCGAGCCCTACGAGAAGTTCTACCGGATACGCCTGCGCATCGACGGCGAACTGCGCGAGTTCGCGCAGCCACCGCTCGCGATCAAGGAAAAACTGGCGTCGCGGATCAAGGTCATCTCCCGCCTCGACATATCGGAGAAGCGGGTGCCGCAGGACGGCCGGATGAAGCTGGTCATTTCCGCCAACCGGGCCATCGATTTCCGGGTCTCGACCCTGCCGACCCTGTTCGGCGAGAAGATCGTGATGCGGATCCTGGATCCGTCCTCCGCGCGGCTCGGCATCGAGGCGCTCGGCTACGAGCCTGAACAGAAAGCCGTCCTGGTCGAGGCGATCGCCCGGCCGTACGGCATGGTGCTGGTCACCGGCCCCACCGGCTCCGGCTAGACGGTATCGCTCTACACCTGCCTGAACATCCTGAACCAGCCCGGCGTCAACATCGCCACCGCCGAAGATCCGGCAGAGATAAACCTGCCCGGCATCAACCAGGTCAACGTCAACGACAAGGCCGGCCTCACGTTCGCGGCGGCGCTCAAGTCGTTCCTGCGCCAGGACCCGGACATCATCATGGTCGGTGAGATCCGCGACCTCGATACGGCGGACATTTCGATCAAGGCTGCGCAGACCGGACACATGGTGATGTCGACGCTGCACACCAATGACGCGCCGACGACGCTGACGCGCCTGATGAACATGGGTGTCGCGCCATTCAACATCGCCTCTTCGGTGATCCTCATCACTGCGCAG
>JACCRJ010000476.1 GCA_013813615.1 Lautropia sp.
CGCATCCTGTCGGGCCAGACGGTCGAAGCGTTCTGGAACTCCGTGCGGCACGCCCGGCCGCTCGCCATCGGCCTGAACTGCGCACTCGGCGCGGCACTGATGCGTCCCTACATCGAGGAGCTTTCCCGCAAGGCCGACGCCTTCGTCTGCGTCTATCCCAACGCCGGCCTGCCCAACCCGATGGCCGAAACCGGCTTCGACGAGACGCCGGACGTGACGTCATCGCTGCTGAAGGAGTTCGCGCAAAGCGGCTTCGTCAACATCGCGGGCGGCTGCTGTGGCACCACGCCCGAACACATCGCCGCGATCGCGAAGGAGATCGACGGCCTCGCGCCGCGCAAGGTCCCGGTGATCAAGCCGGCGATGCGGCTGTCGGGGCTGGAGCCGTTCAACGTCGACGAGGACTCGCTGTTCGTCAACGTCGGCGAGCGCACCAACGTCACCGGCTCGAAGGCGTTCGCGCGGCTGATCCTGAACGAGAAGTTCGACGAGGCGCTGCAGGTGGCACGCCAGCAGGTGGAGAACGGCGCGCAGGTCATCGACATCAACATGGACGAGGCGATGCTGGACTCGCAGAAGGCGATGAGCCGCTTTCTGAACCTGATCGCGTCGGAGCCGGACATCTCGCGCGTGCCGATCATGATCGACAGCTCCAAGTGGAGCGTGATCGAAGCCGGGCTCAAGTGCGTGCAAGGCAAGGCCGTCGTCAACTCGATATCGCTGAAGGAAGGCGAGGCGGAGTTCATCCGGCAGGCGACCCTGGTTCGCCGCTACGGCGCCGCGGCGATCGTCATGGCCTTCGACGAAAAAGGCCAGGCCGACACCTTTGCCCGCAAGACCGAGATTTGCAGGCGAGCCTATGACATCCTGATCGAGAAGGTCGGGTTTCCGGCAGAAGACATCGTGTTCGATCCCAACATCTTCGCCATCGCGACCGGAATCGAGGAACACGACAACTACGCCAACGACTTCGTCGCGGCCTGCGCCTGGATCCGCGAGAACCTGCCGAACGCGAAGGTTTCCGGCGGCGTGTCCAACGTCTCGTTCTCGTTCCGGGGTAACGACCCCGCCCGAGAAGCGATCCATACGGTGTTTCTCTATCACGCCATCCGGAACGGCCTGACCATGGGAATCGTCAACGCCGGCATGATGGGCGTCTACGACCAGCTCGACCCGGAGCTGCGCACGCGGGTGGAGGACATCGTCCTGAACCGCGCGCCGACGCTGCCTGCGGACCTGCCCGCGGATTCGCCCGAGCGCCAGAAGACCGCCACCGAGCGGCTGATCGAATTCGCCGGCAGCCTGAAGGCGGGCGGCGCCCGCAAGGAAGAAGACCAGGTCTGGCGCCAGAAGCCGGTGGCGGAGCGGCTGGCGCATGCGCTGGTGCAGGGCGTCACCACCTTCATCGTCGAAGACACCGAGGAAGTGCGTGCCGAAATGGCCGCGCGCGGCGGCCGCCCTATCGAGGTGATCGAGGGGCCGCTGATGGACGGCATGAACATCGTCGGCGACCTGTTCGGCGCCGGCAAGATGTTCCTGCCGCAGGTCGTCAAGTCCGCGCGGGTGATGAAGCAGGCGGTCGCGCACCTGCTGCCGTACATCGAGGCGGAGAAGCTGGAGATCGCTGCCGCCGGCGGCGATACCCGGGCCCGCGGCAAGATGGTGATCGCCACCGTCAAGGGCGACGTGCACGACATCGGCAAGAACATCGTGACGGTCGTCCTCCAGTGCAACAACTTCGAAGTCGTCAACATGGGCGTGATGGTGCCGTGCAGCGACATCCTCGCGATGGCCAAGGCCGAGAACGCGGACATCGTCGGGCTGTCGGGCCTGATCACGCCGTCGCTCGAGGAAATGGCGAACGTCGCAGCCGAGATGGAGCGCGACCCCTACTTCCGCGATCGCAGGATTCCTCTGCTGATCGGCGGCGCCACCACGTCCCGTGTGCACACGGCGGTCAAGGTCGCGCCGCACTACTCCGGGCCGGTGATCTATGTTGCCGATGCTTCGCGTTCGGTGCCGGTCGCGCAGGCGCTGGTGTCGGATGACCAGAAGGCGACTTTCCTCGAAGACCTGAAGGTCGAGTACGAGCGGGTGCGAGTCCAGCATGCGGCCAAGAAGGGGCCGGACCTGCTGACCCTGCTGCAGGCGCGCGCCAACAAGCCGAAGCTCGATTGGCTGGTGGCGGCTGACGATCGTCCCGACCACCCAGGGCTGCATGCTTTTGCGCGCTACCAGCCGCCGCGGCCGAAGTTCATCGGCCGGCGCACCTTCAGGAACTACGATCTGGCGGAGATCGCGCGCTACCTGGATTGGGGACCGTTCTTCCAGACCTGGGACCTGCATGGCGCCTATCCCAGGATCCTGGACGACGAGGTCGTGGGGGAATCGGCCCGCCGCGTCTTCGCCGACGGCCAGGCGATGCTCAAGCGGATCATCGAAGGCCGCTGGCTGACGGCCAACGGCGTGGTGGCCTTCCTGCCCGCCAATTCGATCAACGACGACGACATCGAGGTCTATACCGACGAGACCCGCAGCGAAGTCGCCTTCGTCTGGCGCAACCTGCGCCAGCAGGTCGCCAAGCGGGACGGCGTCGAGAACAAGTGCCTTGCCGACTACATCGCGCCGCGCTCCATCGACGGTCGGCCCAGCGGTATTGCGGACTACATCGGCCTGTTCGCGGTGACCAGCGGGCTCGGGATCGAGAAGAAGGAGCAGGAGTTTGCCGCCCAGATGGACGACTACTCGTCGATCATGCTGAAGGGGCTGGCCGACCGATTCGCCGAGGCCTTCGCGGAGTGCCTGCACGAGCGGGTAAGGAAGGACCTCTGGGGCTACGCGACGGAGGAAAGTTTCTCGGCGGACGAACTGATCAGGGAGGCGTATCGGGGCATCCGGCCGGCTCCCGGGTATCCCGCCTGCCCGGAACACACCGTCAAGCGCGACATGTTCGATGTCCTGCAGTGCGACGAGATCGGCATGACGCTGACGGAAAGCTACGCAATGATGCCGGCGTCGAGCGTGTCCGGTTTCTACCTCTCGCATCCGCAGTCCAGCTACTTCAACGTCGGCCCGATCGGTGCCGACCAGCTGAAGGATTATGCGGCGCGGGCCGGCCGCGACGAGAAAGACCTGCGGCGGGCGCTCTCGCAGCTGTTGTGACGCCGGGCGGGGATAGAATCTTCGGGTGACGGAACGGAGTTTTCCCATGGATCAGCCAGGCGACGGCGACTCGCCGGAGCCGCGTCGGGACAACGTCGTCTCGAGGCTGCCCTGGCGCTACAGCCCGCCGGGGCGCAGGCAGCTGGCGGCGATGGCAACCGCGCGGCTGCGGAGCAGCGGCGTCACCAGCGGGACGCGGTCGGCGGCTGTCGGC
>JACCRJ010000484.1 GCA_013813615.1 Lautropia sp.
CGCCAGACCTGACCTGAGCCCGGCCCGACCGGCGACATCAATTGGGTGGTGACGGTGGATTGACGGCGAGCGGCGCCTCGGGCGAGCCGCGGTGCGTTCGGTGGCGCGGGTATCCGTTGGGCACGGCACTGCCGTGCCCTCAAACGGATAGCGACCGCTTGTCGTGCCCCGCACGACAAACCCGGTCGCGGCCTGCGCCACCGGACCGCACCGCGGGTACCGGCGCGACGCGCCGGTGAAGCCCGCGAAGCCGCGCGCCGTCAACCCGCCGTCACCGCCCTGCGGCGATCGTCACCGAGAACCTACCTACGACCAGGCTCAGACCAGGTCGAGATGCCCGATCCCGGTATTCACGTCCCGCTTGACCCGGGTCCCGTTCAGCTTGATGTTCAGCCTGAGATCGTTCACCGAGTCGGCGTTGCGAAGGGCATCCTCGTATCCGATGTGCCCCTGCTCGTACAGGTCGAAGAGGTGCTGGTCGAAGGTCTGCATGCCGAGTTCGCGCGACTTCTTCATGATCTCCTTGATCTCGGAGACGTCGCCCTTGAAGATCAGGTCCGATACCAGCGGCGAGTTGATCATCACCTCGACCGCGGCTACCCGGCCCTTCCGGCCCTCGATCGGAATCAGCCGCTGGGAGATCAGCGCCTTCAGGTTCAGCGACAGGTCCATCAGCAGTTGCTGGCGGCGCTCTTCGGGGAAGAAGTTGATGATGCGGTCCAGCGCCTGGTTGGAACTGTTGGCATGCAGCGTGGCCAGGCAGAGGTGGCCGGTTTCCGCGAAGGCCACCGCATGGTCCATCGTCTCGCGGTCCCGGATCTCGCCGATCATGATCACGTCGGGCGCCTGACGCAACGTGTTCTTCAGCGCAATCTCCCAGCTCGCCGTGTCGACGCCGACTTCGCGATGGGTGACGATGCAGTTGCGATGCGGATGGACGTATTCGACCGGATCCTCGATGGTGACGATGTGGCCATAGCTGTTCTCGTTGCGGTAGCCGATCATGGACGCGAGGGTGGTCGACTTGCCCGAGCCCGTGGCGCCGACCATGATGATCAAGCCGCGCTTGGTCATCGACAGCTCCGCCATGACTGGCGGAAGGCGCAGTTCGTCGAACTTGGGGATGTTGCTCTGGATCACCCGCAGCACGATGCCGATCCGGCCCAGCTGCGTGAATGCGTTGACGCGAAAGCGCCCGATGCCGCCGGGGCTGATGGCAAAGTTCAGTTCCTTGTTGGCCTCGAACTCGGCCGCCTGGCGGTCGTTCATCAGTGCGCGCGACAGCTCGACGGTGTGCTGCGCGGTCAGCGGCACGTTGGAGACCGGCATCAGCTTGCCGTCGACCTTGATGGCGGGCGGAAACTCGGCAGTCAGGAAGAGGTCCGAGCCCTTCTTCGCGACCATCAGGCGCAGCAGGTCGTGCAGGAACTTCGATGCCTGCTCGCGCTCGAGCGACGCGGGTCTGGCAGCCGTGGCAGCGCCAGGTGCGGCGGTGTTGGCACTGTCGGCGATGAACATGGTGTTCCTTGTTGGCGGTGGCGGGGTAAGGCGTTGGTCGGGTTATCCGGTGCGGGCGTCAGGCAGCTCCGCGCGCAGCATCAGCCCGGGAAGGAATCCTTGACGGTAGCCGCCGAACGTGCTTCCTGCATCGAGATGACGTTGCGGCGGACCAGGTCGGTCAGGCACTGGTCGAGCGTCTGCATCCCCAGGGCCGCGCCGGTCTGGATGGCGGCGTTCATCTGGGACGCCTTGGCTTCGCGGATCAGGTTGCGGATGGCCGCCGTGCCGATCATGATCTCGTGCGCCGCGACGCGGCCGTTGCCGTCCTTGGTCTTGAGCAGCGACTGCGAGATCACCGCCTTCAGCGACTCCGATAGCATGGCGCGCACCATCTCCTTCTCCGCCGCCGGAAAGACGTCGACGATCCGGTCGATGGTCTTGGGCGCCGACGAGGTGTGAAGGGTGCCGAACACCAGGTGGCCGGTTTCGGCAGCGGTCAGCGCCAGGCGGATCGTTTCCAGGTCGCGAAGCTCGCCCACCAGGATGATGTCCGGATCTTCGCGCAGCGCGCTGCGCAGGGCGTTGCTGAAGGACAGCGTGTGCGGCCCGACCTCGCGCTGATTGATCAGCGATCGCTTGGAATCATGAACGAACTCTATCGGGTCCTCCACCGTGAGGATGTGCCCGTAGAGGTTCTCGTTGATGTGGTTGATCATCGCCGCCAGCGTCGTCGACTTGCCCGAGCCAGTGGGTCCGGTCACGAGCACCAACCCGCGAGGCTGGCTCGAAATGTCGATGAACGACTTGGGGCAGTTCAGTTCTTCCAGTGAAAGGATCTTGGAAGGAATCGTCCGCATGACGGCGCCGGCGCCGCGCTGCTGCACGAAGGCATTGACACGGAAGCGGGCGAGGCCGGGAATCGCGAACGAGAAGTCGCACTCGAGGTTTTCCTCGTACTGCTTGCGCTGCGAATCGTTCATGATGTCGTAGATCAGGCTATGGACATCCTTGTGCTCCATCGGCGGCAGATTGATCCGCCGCACATCGCCGTGGACCCTGATCATCGGCGGCAGCCCGGCCGAGAGGTGAAGGTCGGACGCCTTGTTCTTTACCGAGAAGGCCAGCAGTTCAGCGATATCCATGGGTTGCCCTATCTGGGGTCATGCATGTTCCGGGCGGACGTTTGCGGGCCCGTTACTTCGGCGCACTGTAATCCACCGGGGTCCGGGGGGTCCGGGTGACCGTCACCCCTGTTCTACAATCGGCTATCCAATGATAGGTGGCGCCATTTTCAGGCGCCGGGCACAACGGTTGAAACCGCATCTGCAGGCGATGAACGGCAATTCCGCGTTGGAGCAGCGCTACCTTCAGGTCAAGACTCGGATCAGACGCGCCGCACAGGCCGCCGGCCGGAACCCGGACGGCATCCATCTGCTGGCCGTCAGCAAAACCTTTCCCGCCGGCAGCATCGCCGCACTGGCCGCCATCGGGCAACTTGATTTCGGCGAAAACTACCTGCAGGAAGCGCTCGGCAAGATGGCGGCGCTCGCCCATCTTCGGCCACACTGGCCGCTCGGGGGCGCGCCGGTCGATGGCCGGCAACAGATGCCGGTTCTACGGCCGGACGGGCTGCGGGATGTATCCCTGGACGGGCTGCTGGAAACATTGCCGAACGAACTGGAGCCGGGCCTGCAGTGGCACTTCATCGGTCCCATCCAGTCGAACAAGACCCGCAAGATCGCCGAGGCGTTCGACTGGGTGCAATCAGTGGGCGAGGAGCGAATTGCTCGCAGACTTTCCGAGCAGCGACCCGCCCACCTGCCGCCGCTCAATGTCTGTATCCAGGTGAACGCGTCGGGTGAGCCGACCAAGAGCGGCTGCAGTCCCGATCAGGCGGATGCGCTGGCCCCTGCGGTGGCGGAATTGCCTAACCTGCGGCTGCGCGGTCTGATGGCGATACCCGAGCCGACCGAAGACGAAGCGGTTCAGCTGCGCCGCGCGGGCGAGATGCGGGGGTTGTTCGAGCGGGTCCGGGAGAGCCTGGGTGCCGGCGCGGTGGCTGGTCACTTCGACACCCTGTCGATGGGAATGTCAGCGGACCTGGAGTCGGCCATCGCGCAGGGCTCGTCCCTGGTGAGGGTCGGCTCGGCGTTATTCGGGGAGCGGAAGATCTAAGCGAGACCTAAGCAGCGGCCCAGGCCCGGGTCAAGCATCCAGGCAGAAGCCTGGTCATGCTTGCTCATCCGGCCTGCGAGTTCATGCCCTTGATGGCAGCGGCGAGGCGGCTTTTATGGCGGGCGGCGGCGTTCTTGTGAATGATGCGCTTGTCCGCGATGGAATCGATGATGCTCATCGATGCCTTGAACCGGTTCGACGCTGCTGCCTTGTCACCGGCGGCAACCGCCTTGCGCACCGTCTTGATCGCGGTCCGCAGCTTGGAGCGCAGGCTGCTGTTGTGGGCATTGAGGTGTACTGCTTGCCTTGCTCGCTTGCGGGCTGAAGCAATGTTGGCCATGGCGGGTCCTGTTGATCCTGTTGCTTGGTGTATCTGCTGGTGCTCTGCCTGCGCTCTGTTGCGCTGCTGTCGATCCAGCGGGCTGGATCGAGGCAGGGTAGCCGGCTATTATAGCTTGAGGCGAACCCTCCATCAACCACGGCGGTAAACGCCCGTGAGAGCCCGGCTACCGGGTCGCCGGCATCCGCTGCTTGGCCGCGGGCAGCGCCCGGCCCTTGCGGCGGCAGAAGTACAGGAATCAGGTCACCGTTGAATCTTCTCCGAGCAGCTGCAACCATCAGCGGCCTCACCTTCCTGTCCAGGGTGACCGGGCTGATCCGCGAGACGCTGGTGGCAGCCACCTACGGTGCCGGCCCGATGACGGATGCCTTCTTCGTCGCATTCCGGCTGCCCAACCTGCTGCGGCGCCTCTTTGCCGAAGGCGCGTTCACCCAGGCGTTCGTGCCGATGCTGGCCGAGACTCGCAGCGACCCGGGCCGCGCCAAGGCGGTTGCCGATTCGGTCGCGACCATCCTGTTCTGGACGCTCCTGCTGGTATCGCTCGCCGGCATCCTGGCGGCGCCGTATCTCGTCCTGCTGGTGGCAAGCGGGCTGCGGGAGGATGCGCAAACCTTCCGGATCGCGGTCACCCTTACCCGCTGGATGTTCCCCTACATCCTGCTGATCTCGCTGGTCGCGCTCAGCGCAGGCATCCTGAACCTGTGGCGCAAGTTTGCGGTACCGGCGTTCGCCCCCGTGCTTCTGAACCTGTCGTTCATCTTCGCGGCCGTGTTCCTGTCGGAATTCTTCGACCCGCCAATCTACGCGCTGGCCGCCGGCGTGCTGATCGGCGGCATCGCGCAACTGGCCTGGCAGGTACCTGCGTTGCTGAGGATCGGCATGCTGCCCAGGATCGGTTTGTCGCCGAGGCGGGCCGCTCGCGATCCGATCGTGCGACGGATCCTCAAGAACATGGGGCCGGCCGTGCTCGCCGTCTCCGTGGCACAGTTCAGTCTGATCATCAACACACAGATCGCCTCCCACCTCGCGCCGGGCAGCGTCTCCTGGATCTCTTTCGGCGACCGCCTGATGGAGTTTCCCACCGCCCTGCTGGGCATCGCGATAGGCACCGTGCTGCTGCCGAGCCTCTCGCAGGCGCATGCCGACGACAATCCGGCGCAATACAGCGCCCTGCTCGACTGGGGCCTGCGACTGTGCCTGCTGCTCGCGGCACCGGCGATGGTCGGGCTCGCGCTGATGGCCGAGCCCCTGGTCGCGCTGATGTTCCACTATGGCGCCTTCAGCGGCCACGACCTGGCAATGACGGCCCGTACCGTCGTCGCCTACTCCGCGGGACTGTTCGGGCTGATCGCCGTCAAGATCCTGGCGCCCGGCTTCTTCGCCAAGCAGGACGTGCGCACGCCGATGAAGAT
>JACCRJ010000486.1 GCA_013813615.1 Lautropia sp.
GGCATCCGGCGGCCGGCGTCCCTCAGCCAGAGACGCAACGCCTCGCCGGCGCGCCCGGCGGGCAAGCGGGCCAGCGATGCCCGTGACAGCAAAGCCACCCCGGGCGTCTGCGAAGTGCCGGCCTCGCGCCAGCGCGCGTCGGGCTCGGGCAGCATCAGGCTGCAGGCAGCGAGGTCGACGCGAGCCTGGCGCATCGCTGCATCGGCGAGGCTCTGGAATTCGCCGATGGCCGTGACCGACCGCTGCAGGCCCACCGGATCCCGCAGCAGTTCCTGCGCGAGCTCCTTTCGAACCCGGTTACGCGCATAGCGCAGGTCCTGGTTGCTGGGATCGTCGACCCATTCGAGGTGATGGGCTTGCGCATGCTCCAGGATCTGCTGCTTCGCGAGACCGAGGAACGGCCGCAGCAGCAGCCGGTCCGGCGCGCCAGGCATCGGCGCGCTGTCGCGCATCGCGCCAAGACCGAGCGGTCCGGCGCCGCGCAGCCGCCGCAGCCGGTAAGTCTCCAACTGGTCGTCGGCATGGTGGGCGGTCAGGACGAGCCTTGCGCCGGCTGCTTGCGCCATGTCCGCCAGCGCCTGGTAGCGCAGGCGCCGGGCCCACGCCTCGACGCCGCCGGCGATCCTGTCCGGCAGCGGCGGCAGCCGGCGCGACAGGAAGGGCAGCCCCAGGCCGCCCGCGGTTGCCCGGCAGAACGCCAGCCAGTCGTCGGCTTCGGGCTGCAGCCCGTGGTGAACATGGGCGACGAAGATCGCCGGCGCCGGCCAGACCTGGGCGGCCGCATGCAGCAGTACCTGTGAATCGACGCCGCCCGAGCACGCCAGCAGGATCGGCGGGCTTCCCGACGGCTGATGCTTGCGGATGGCTGCAAGTATCAGGTCGGGCAGCACGTCAGGCGGCAAGCTCCTTGAACTTGCCGTAGTTCATCAGGCGCGCCTGCCGCTGCTTGACGAGTTCGCCGGTTCGCATGCCGGCAAACTGGCGCAACGCGTCCGCGATCGCGCGCTTGAGCGAAGCCGCCATCTGGGCTGGATCGCGGTGGGCGCCGCCGACCGGTTCGTTCACGACGCGGTCCACCAGGCCCAGCCCCTTCAGTCGACCGGCCGTGATGCCAAGGGTCTCGGCCGCCTCGGGCGCCTTGTCCGCGCTCTTCCAGAGGATGGCCGCGCAGCCTTCCGGCGAGATCACCGAATAGACGCCGTACTGCAGCATCAGCATGGTGTCCGAGACGCCGAGCGCCAGCGCGCCGCCCGAGCCGCCTTCACCGATGATGACGCTGATGATCGGCACCTGAAGTTCCGCCATCACGTAGAGGTTGCGCCCGATGGCTTCGGACTGCCCGCGCTCCTCCGCGCCGATCCCGGGAAAAGCGCCCGGCGTATCGATGAGCGTGAGCACCGGCACGTCGAACTTCTCCGCCAGCTTCATGAGCCGCAAGGCCTTGCGGTAACCCTCCGGCCGCGGCATGCCGAAGTTGCGATAGGTGCGTTCCTTGGCGTCGCGTCCCTTCTGGTGCCCAATCAGCATGACCGACTGACCGTTGAAGCGTGCGAGGCCACCGACGATGGCAGGATCGTCCGCGAAGCTGCGGTCACCGTGCAGTTCGTGGAAGTCCGTCATCAGCAGGTTGACGTAGTCCAGGGTGTACGGACGCTGCGGATGGCGGGCCACCAGGGCGACCTGCCACGGCGTGAGCTTGTCGTAGATATCCTTGATCTGGCTGTCGCACTTGCCGCGCAGCCGGTCGATCTCTTCGGCGATGTCGACGGCGGATTCGCCCTGCATGAAACGCAGCTGCTCGATCTTCTCCTCCAGCTCCGCCACCGGCTGCTCGAAGTCCAGGTAAGTCGTTTTCATCCTCTCAGCTTCCCATTGGCACGGGGTCAAGGCTTCGCCACAGGTACCACGACGCCACGGTGCGCCAGGGCTGCCACCGTTCGCCGATCTCCCTGGCCTGGTCCCTGGTGACCCGCACCCCGCCGTTGTAATGGCGCGCAATCGCGGTCAGCACCCCGACGTCGTCCAGTGGCAGGATATCCGGCCGCATCAGGTTGAAGATCAGGAACATCTCCGCCGTCCACCGGCCAATGCCGCGCACCTCCACCAGTTCTTCGATGACGGCCTCATCGTCCATCAATGGCCAGCGATCCGGCACGATCTCGCCCTTCAGGAAATGTACCGCAAGATCGCGCAGATATTCGGCCTTGCGCTGCGACAGGCCGACCCCGGTCAGGGTCGACATCCGCATCCGGGAGATCCGCAAGGGCGCGATGCTTTTGGCCACCTTGTCGAGCCGCCCCCAGATGGTCTGCGCGGCCCGGACCGAAAGCTGCTGTCCGACGATTGCGCGGGACAGCGCGACGAAAGGGTCGCCCCGCAGCGTCATCCGCTCGCCGGGCAGCCTGGCAACGATGTCCTTCAGGACCGGATCCTGCCGGCACAGGTGGCTGACCGCCTCCTCCCAGTACGGCATCGGCGCCGCGATGCCGAGGGAAACTTCAGTGGACATAGGCGCCCTCGTCGCGGTCCAGCGGGCGCGCCAGCGGCAGGTTCAGCAGCAGGTTCTGCGGCTTGAAGACCAGCCGCTGGGCGGCATCCATCGCGAGGCCCATGTAGACCGGCTTGCCGGCGACTGCATCGAGCTGGTCGGTCAGTTCCCCGAAATCCGCGCGCAACAAGAGCAGCAGCCGGCTGTGCTCCTGCGGCTCGAGGCCTTCGCCGCGATAAAGCTTGTCCAGCAGCGTCGTCGATGTGCTGTCGAGGCCGAGGTGCCAGCGCCACTGCGCATCCTCCACCGCGCCGAGCGGCCGGACCTTCAGCCCGATGCCGAGCATGTGGCGGACCCACTTGGCGATCAGGCCGGCGAACGCTTCGGTCGACTTGCGCCCGACGGTGAGCTCGACCGCCAAGTCGTGCATCTCGTCACGGCCGAAATAGCCTTCGGTGTTGGCCGCATCGATCACGTCCAGGTCGACGCCTGCCGCATGGAGGTTCGCCTGCGCGATCAGCCGGCCGATGTTGCCGTAGCCCGGATCCTGGCGCCGGCTCTCCAGCACTTCCGCATCCGCCAGCACCACCCTGCCCTCGAGCAGCGTCACCGCCTGCTCGCGGAACCAGAGCTCAGCCATGCGCAGGGTCAGGCCGTCGGTGCAGTCGGCGAGAATGTGGTGGATCAGGATTTGGGCCAGCTGGTCGACGAACAGCGGGGCGACGTCGATGCGGCCTGCCTTTCGCGCGTCGATGAAGATCCGCGCATACGCCGCCTGCAGGGTGCCCGCGGCAAGCAGCCGCCGGCGCAGGACGAGGAACATCCGGTAGTTGTCGCGGGTGTCCGGATCCTCGATCGCCGCCAGCGCATCCTCCGGCACATCGCGGCGCGGATCCGCCAGCAGCGCCCGGTGGATGTCGAGTTCGCCGGGCCCGGACTCGTCGATCGGCCCGAGTTCCGCCCGCGCGAGGTAGGCGCGCAGGAAGTCGTCGGTGACGAGCAGTCCGCCGGCGTCGTCGACGTCGAGCAGGGACAGCCCGGAATGGATCCAGAAGGCCCTCATCCGCGTCGCCAGCTGGTGCCGGCCGCCGTGTCCTCCAGCACGATGCCGGCCTTCGCCAGCTCCGCGCGGATCGCATCGGCCTGGGCGTACTGCTTCGACTTCTTGGCGGCGGCGCGGCGGGCGATCAGTGCCTCGATGTCGTCGTCGCCCGGTCCGCCGCCACCATCGCCACCGCCGCCGGCGGCGGCGTCCGGGCCGCGCAGACCGGAGCGACGCACCGCCTCCTGAGTCTGCCCCAGCAGCCCCAGAACGTTCGCCAGCCGGCGCAGCAGCAGCTCGTCCTGCCGGCTGCGGCTGCGGTTCAGCGCAGCGGCGAGTTCGAACAGTACCGCGATCGCGACGACGGTGTTGAAGTCGTCGTTCATCGAATCCGCGAAACGCGCTGCCCGCGGTTCGTCCCAGTCGATATCGGCAATCCGCACCGGCTCGTCGAACGCCGCGGAGAGCGCGTTGTAGAGCCGCAGCAGCCCCTCGCGCGCATCGTCCAGCGAGGCGCGGCTGTAGTTGAGCGGACTGCGATAGTGCGAGCGCAGGATGAAGAAGCGGATGACCTCGCCGTCATGCTCCTTCAGCACGTCGCGGATGGTGAAGAAGTTGCCGAGCGACTTCGACATCTTCTCGTCGTTGACCTGCACGAAGCCGTTGTGCAGCCAATAGCGCACGAAGCTGGCCGAGCCGTCCGGAAAGAGCGCTGCGTCGCTCTGGGCGATCTCGTTTTCGTGATGCGGGAACTGCAGGTCGGCGCCGCCACCGTGGATGTCGAACCGGCTGCCGAGCAGCTCCGTCGACATCGCCGAGCACTCGATGTGCCAGCCGGGCCGGCCGCAACCGAACGGCGACTGCCAGCGCACTTCGTCCGGCTCCTCCGGCTTGGCAGCTTTCCAGAGCACGAAGTCCAGCGGGTCCTGCTTGCCGCCGCTAACCGCCACCCGCTCGCCGGCCCGCAGGTCGTCGAGCGACTTGCCGCTCAACCGCCCGTAGCCGGCGAACTTGCGCACCGCGAAGACCATGTCGCCGTCGTCGGTCGCGTAGGCATAGCCGTTCTGCTGCAGGCGCCGGATCATGCCGAGCATCTGCGGCACGTGCGCGGTCGCACGCGGCTCGGCATCCGGGCGCTGGATCCCGAGCGCAGCCTCGTCCTCGTGCATCGCGTCGATGAACCTCCCGGTCAGCGCGGCGATCGTCTCGCCGTTCTCGACCGCGCGGCGGATGATCTTGTCCTCGATGTCGGTGATGTTGCGCACGTAGGTGACGCGATAGCCGCTCGCCCGCAGCCAGCGCTGTACCGCGTCGAACGCGACGAGCATGCGGGCGTGGCCGACGTGGCAGTAGTCGTACACCGTCATCCCGCAGACATACATGCGCACCTCTCCCGCGACCAGCGGGACGAAGGTTTCCTTGCTGCGGGTGAGCGTGTTGTAGAGCTTCAGCATCGGGGAGATCGGCGGACAGGGACGTTGAAGACGTCAGGGCAGGTGCGGACAGTGCAGAGACGGTAGAATTGCCGGTCCTCAGACCGTTTCCGGACAGTTTAACGTGCCATCCCAGCAGTTCCGGGCATCGCAAGCCGCATGACTTCATTGAATCCGCTCATCGCCGCCATCTGTGCCGTGCTGGTGTTGTCGCAACTGGTCAGCGGCAAGGTGTGGGCGCAGGCGCCTCGGCAAGCGAACCTGCCGCCGTCCCAGACGCGTCCGCAGGACAGCGCACAGGCGGCGCTGAAGGCCGGCAACCCGCAACGGGCACTGGAAATCGCCGACACCGCCCTGAAGACCTTTCCCAACGATGCACAGCTGCGCTTCATCCGGGCGGTCTCGTTGAACCTGCTCGGCCGCCTGCCGGAAGCGGAAGCCGCTTTTGCCGAACTCACCGTGGAATACCCGGAGCTGCCGGAGCCTTACAACAACCTCGCGGTGGTGCGCGCCGCCCAGGGAAAGCTGGACCTGGCGCGGGTTGCGCTGGAAGACGCCATCCGCGCCGTCCCGGATTATCCGGTGGCGCATGAAAACCTGGGCGACATCCATGCCCAGCTGGCGGCGCGCAGCTATCTCAACGCCCAGCGGCTCGACCCCGGCAGCAAGACGATTCCCTCCAAGTTGAAGCTGGTCAGCCAGGTCGCTGCACAACCTGCGACCGCTCCGCTGCCGCACGACCCGCAAACGCTCCTGCTGCCGCACAACCCGCTCCCGCGCCCGCGGCTGCGGAACCCGCGACCGCGCCCGCTGCCTCGCGCCTGCCCGCCCCGCAAGGCGAGTAAGGCGAAGCAATCCG
>JACCRJ010000514.1 GCA_013813615.1 Lautropia sp.
GTATTCTTCCTCGGCGTCTGGCCGGCAGTCCTGCCGCAGTTCGTCTCGCAACTGCTCTACGTCTGGGAGTTCAACATCCGCGACTCCACCATCCTCGGCCTGGTCGGTGCCGGCGGCCTTGGCCTGCTGCTGTCTGAAGCGATGTCGCTGTTTCAGTGGGGTCGGCTGGCCACCCTGCTGATCGCGATCGTGGCCATGGTGACCGCGTTCGACGCCGTCAGCCGCATGGTGCGCCGGCGGATCGTATGACTGCCACACCTGGTCGTACGACTTCCGCACTTCACGCTGCGGGACCGGACGATGTCGCAGCGGACGTCGCTGTCGCCGGGGACGCGGTCATCGAGGCCCATGGCCTGCAGGTCAGCGTCGGCCGCAGCGTCCTGCTTCACAACCTGGCGCTGTCCGTATCACCGGGCGAGCGCGTCGCGGTGGTCGGCCATAACGGCGCGGGCAAGTCCACGCTGTTGCGGGCCTTGTCCGGGTTCAGCCAGGTGACGCGCGGCAGCCTGCGGGTGCTCGATACCGATCTGTCCCGACTGCGCCAGGCGGGCACCCTTCGACGCTTGCGCCGAGGCGCCAGCGTGGCCGACGTGGCGGTCACCGCCGGCAAGCCCGGCCAGTTGCGGCATCTATTGAAGTAGGAAACGAAATCCGGCTGGACAAGCGCTGGTGGTTGGTCCTGGTGTTGCTGGGTGCAATCGCGCTGTCCTACGCGTTCGGCCTCGGGCGCTTCCTGAGCCTGGAGGCAATCAAGTCCAGCCAGGCCGACGTCGAGGTGTGGCGCGCATCCCGTCCCTTGCTGGCCGCGCTGCTCTTCTTTGGCGGCTACACGATCGTAGTAGCGCTCACCCACGGCGACGGAACGGTTCAGCCGCTCAGCACGCGAAGCATCGTGATCGCAACCGGCGCGCGGCCTTTCGTGCCGCCGATCGAGGGCATCGACCAGGTGGACTACCTGACGTCCGAGAACATCTGGCGCCTGCGGGAACTGCCGGGGCGCCTCGTCGTGCTGGGCGGCGGTCCGATCGGCAGCGAACTGACCCAGGCGTTCGCGCGGCTCGGGTCCCGGGTCACGCAGGTCGAGATGGCGCCGCGCATCCTCATGCGCGAGGACGTCGATGCATCCGACCTGGTCACTCAGCGCTTTCGCAGCGAGGGGATCGAGGTCCTCGTGGACCACACCGCGAAGCGCGTTGAAGTGGCCGATGGCGAAAAGCGGCTGATCGTGGAGCATCGCGGCCGCGAACTCGTCATCGCCTTCGACGCGCTGGTGGTGGCGGTCGGCCGCAAGGCCAACCTGACCGGCTACGGCCTCGAGGAACTGGGCGTCAAGGCGGACAAGACGCTCGACGTCAACGGTTACCTCCAGACCAGTTTCCCCAACATCTATGCGGCCGGGGACGTGGCCGGCCCTTTCCAGTTCACCCACACTGCGGCCCACCAGGCCTGGTATGCCGCAGTCAACGCGCTGTTCGATCCGTTCAAGAAATTCCGTGCCGATTACCGGGTGATTCCCTGGGCGACCTTCGTGGAACCCGAGGTGGCGCGGGTCGGCCTGAACGTGCTCGAAGCGACCGAGCGCGGCATTGCGCACGAGGTCACCACGTACCAGATCGACGACCTCGATCGCGCCATCGCCGATGGCGAGGCACACGGGTTCGTCAAGGTGCTGACGGTTCCAGGCAAGGACCGGATCCTGGGCGTGACCATCGTCGGCGAACATGCCGGCGACCTCCTCGCGGAATACGTGCTGGCGATGAAGCACGGGCTCGGCCTCAACAAGATTCTCGGCACCATCCATACCTACCCGACCATGGCCGAGGCCAACAAGTACGCCGCCGGCAACTGGAAGCGCGCGCATGCGCCGCAGGCACTCCTGAACTGGGTCGAGCGTTTCCACACCTGGCGCCGCGGCACCTGACCTGCCTCAACCCCGGCTGCGTGCGTTCCGGTTGAGGACGTCGTGCCGCTGCCGGATATCCGTCGGCCAGGTCGACTTGATGTAGGACAGCACCGCCCGGATTTCGCGGTCGCCGAGCGTGCCGCCGAAGGCCGGCATGTCGCTCTGATATCCGGCCGGCGCATGGCGCTGGATTCCGTCCCGCGTGATCTCGAAGAGAACCGCATCCGGGTGGTGCCAGGTATGCCCCGAGGCGTCGTGGGGGGGCGCCGGCAGCCGCCCGTTGGGCAGGCGCGAGCGCCAGTTCGGCTGGCCCTCCAGGGTCCGACCATGACAACTGGCGCAATGCTGGTCGTAGACGACCTGGCCGCGGGCGACGAGCGCCGGATCCGAAGGGTCGATGCTGTCCTGTCCGTCCGCCCTGAGCAGCCAGTAGCCGATGGCCACGAAGACTGCGATACCGGTGATCGCCAGTGCCAGCCGTCGCCGTTGCATCGGGATGCGACCGCTGAACGCCGTTCCGATCAATTCGCCGGCTTCGCCTGGATGCTGTCGGCGTGCTTCATCAGGATATTGCCGATCGCAACCGTGATCTCGCCGTGCATCCGCATACAGAGCTTCTCGTTGCCCGGTGGCAGCATGCCCATCATCGGACAAGCCCCCATCATGTGGCCGCCCATCATGCGCCCTGACATCATGCCGCCACCCATCATGCCCCGGCCCATCATGTTGCCCTCCATCATGTGCCCGCTCGTCGGGCCTTGGCCGTGATGCTCGCCCATCGGGCCGCGCGCACCTGGCGCCTGCATGCCCATGCCGGGCGCCGGGGTCGCCTTGCCGGCCGGTTGCTCGCCGCTTTGGGCCATGGCGCCTGCGCCGGTGGCAAGCCACGCCGCGGCCACGAGACCCAACGCCAGTGATTTCGAATTCATGCACTTCTCCTCAACGATCATTGCAAGGGCGCCGGCAGGACGCACGGCTATTGTGCCCCTAGACCGGCCGCAGCGTTCGC
>JACCRJ010000515.1 GCA_013813615.1 Lautropia sp.
TCGAACGCTGCCTCGGCCGCCAACATGCCGCTCTTCATGGCCGCATGGCTGCCCTTGATGCGTGAGGCGTTCAGGAAGCCGGCGTCGCAACCGATCAGGCAGCCACCGGGGAAGGTCAGCTTGGGAAGCGAATTGAGGCCGCCGGCGGTGATGGTGCGGGCGCCGTAGCTCAGACGCTTGCCGCCTTCGAAGAAGTTGCGGATGGCCGGATGGGTCTTGTAGCGCTGGAACTCGTCGAAGGGCGAGAGGTACGGGTTGCTGTAGTTGAGGCCGACCACGTACCCGACAGCGACCTTGTTGTCTTCGAAGTGGTAGAGGAACGAGCCGCCGTAGGTGTCGGCGTCGAGCGGCCAGCCCGCGGTATGCACGACCAGGCCGGCCTTGAACCGGGATGGTTCGATCTCCCAGAGCTCCTTGACGCCAATACCGTAGCTCTGCGGATCCCGGTCACGATGAAGGTTGAATCGGGCCATCAGCTGCTTGCCCAGGTGGCCCCTGGAGCCTTCGGCAAAAAACGTGTACTTCGCGTGCAGCTCCATGCCTGGCTGGAAGGCCTCGGTGGGCTTGCCGTCCTTGCCGACGCCGAGGTTGCCGGTGGCAACGCCCTTGACCGAGCCGTTGTCGTGGTAGAGGATCTCCGCGGCGGCGAATCCTGGATAGATTTCAACGCCCATCGTCTCCGCCTGGGTTCCCAGCCAGCGGACCAGGTTGCCCAGGCTGATCACGTAGTTGCCGTGGTTCTTCATCGCCGCCGGCAACATCCATCCCGGCACTTTGCGCGCGCCGGCCTCGGAGAGGAACATGAAACGGTCCTCGCTGACCGCCGTCCGCACCGGTGCACCGCGCTCTTTCCAGTCCGGCAGCAGCTCGCTCAAGGCGCGGGGATCGAGCACGGCGCCCGAGAGGATGTGCGCGCCGATCTCGGAACCTTTTTCCAGGACGCAGACATTGATCTCGCCGCCCTTGGATTGGGCGAGCTGTTTGAGGCGGATGGCGGCTGCCAGGCCGGCGGGTCCGCCGCCAACGACCAGCACGTCAAACTCCATCGAATCGCGTTCTGTTTCCATTGCGTCTCTGAGGGCGAACCCATGGTCGTCGAGTCGCCCCATTGTCGGCTAAACGACTCGAGCGGTGCAAACGATGCCGTGGTTCGTGCCCGGCCGATCGTGGCGGCAGGTATGCGATCATCGCAGCCAACGAACCCGAGGTAGATCATGGCCACGACTTTTGATCTGAGCGGCAAGACAGCGCTGGTCACCGGCGCTTCCAGCGGTCTCGGGGAGCGGTTTGCCCGGGTGCTGGCGGAGAACGGCGCACGGGTGGTTCTCGCGTCGCGGCGTCTTGAGCGGCTGAAGGAGCTGCGCGCGGAGATCGAGGCGAACGGCGGTTCGGCTTGCGTGGTCCAGCTGGATGTCACCGACGCGGACAGCATCTCGAAAGCGATCCAGCATGCGGAAGAAGAGGCAGGTCCCATCGACGTCCTCGTCAACAACTCCGGGGTCAGCACCACCCAGCGCCTTATCGACGTCACCGCCGAAGACTTCGACTTCACCTTCGACACCAATGTGAAGGGCGCCTTCTTTGTCGCGCAGGCGGTCGGCCGGCGGATGATCGAACGCGCCAAGGCAGCGCCGGACCCGGCCCACATGCCGCGCGGCAGGATCATCAACATCGCCTCGCTGGGCGGGCTGCGCGTGGTCGCGCAGATCGGGGTCTATTGCATGAGCAAGGCTGCGGTCATCCACATGACGCGGGCGATGGCCAACGAATGGGGCCGCTACAACATCAATGTCAACGCCATCTGCCCTGGCTATATCCGTACCGAGCTCAACGACCACCATTGGGACACCGAAGGCGGCCGCAAGCTGATCCAGATGCTGCCCCGCAAGCGGCTGGGCAAGGCTGAAGACCTCGACGGGATCCTGCTGCTGCTTTCCTCGGACCAGTCGGATTTCGTGAATGCCGCGATCATCAGCGCCGACGACGGCTTCGGCGCCTGATGAGCCGGCTTTGACCCAACCGGCGCCCCCGGCCTTGGACAAACCCGCAGGCGACGGCGGCCGGATTCTGGTCTACCAGATGGAGATCCCGGTCCGATGGGGCGACATGGACGCGATGGGCCATGTCAACAACACCGTCTACTTCCGCTACATGGAGCAGGCCCGGATCAGCTGGTTCGAAGCGCTGGGCCTGCAGCCGGATCCGAACGGCGAGGGTCCGGTGATCGTCAA
>JACCRJ010000626.1 GCA_013813615.1 Lautropia sp.
AGCCCTTCGTACCTGGCCTCGCGCGGCACGCCCCAAAGTCCCGCCGACTTGACGGACCACAACTGCCTCGGGTTTGGGAACTACGGCAATCAGGCGCGCGGCTGGCTGCTGCAGGTCGACGGCAAATTGTTGCCGGTGCGGGTCACCGGCAACATGGAGTGCAACGACGGGGCGGTGCTGCACGACTGGGCGCTGGCGGGGCATGGCCTGGCCTGGCGCTCGATGTGGGAAGTGTCGGAAGACTTGAAGTCGGGCCAGCTGCAGACGGTGCTCGACGAATTCGCCGCCCCGGTCAACGCCATCCATGCGGTCTTTCCCCAGCGCCGGCACTTGCCGCTGCGGGTCCGGATGTTCGTCGACTATCTCAAGACCACCTATGGCGACCCGGCCTACTGGCGGGTCTGAGCGCCTGTCAGGCAGTCCGCTGCCACAAGAAAAGCGGCCCGCGGGCCGCCTTCCTCGATCAGGGAGATGCCGGACTAGTTGGTGATGTGCTTGCTGACCAGCTTGGTCATCTCGAACATCGACACCTGCGGCTTGCCGAAGATCGCCTTCAGCTTGTCGTCGCCGTTGATCATCCGTCTGTTGGCGGCATCCTGCAGGTTGTACTTCTTGATGTACTCCCACAGCTTCTTGGTGATTTCAGTACGAGGCAGCGGCTTGTCGCCGATCACTGCGGCGAGCTGCGGGCTCGGCTTCAACGCTGCCATGAAGGCGGCGTTGGGCTTGCGCTTCGCGGCGGGGGCCTTGGCAGCAGCCTTGGCTGCAGGCTTTGCGGCGGCCTTGGCAGCAGGCTTCTTGGCAGCCGGTTTCTTGGCAGCGGGTCTGCTGGCAGCTTTCTTGGCAGCTGGTCTCACTGCGGCGGGTTTCTTGGCCGGAGCCTTCTTGGCCGCTGGTTTCTTTGCTGGCGCCTTCTTGGCAGGCTTCTTGGCAGTTGCCATTTGAACTCCTCGTTATCCAATCGAAGTTTTGGTCGACTTGCGGCAGCTTGAGGCCTGCCGCTTCCGGTGATCGAATCGACCTTTTCGGTACTTACCAATATGGCCTCGATCGGGGCTTGATTCTAATCATGTTTCCCTGGGGCCCCCAGGAATAACGCACCCCGGCCGCCTGCGGCAGCCAGACGTCGCGCGACTACCACCATCGGAGCTGCTGGGAGGCAGGCTCCCAGGAGCCTGTCGGGGTTGGGCAAGGGGGCGCGCGGTGGAAGGCAGGGATGAGATGCAAGGCGCGCGAAGGGGATCAATACCAGGGGTATTGACCCCTTCGAGCAACGCCGCAGATCGCCCTGCCATCCGCCGCCCGCAGGGTTCGCACCGGATCGGGCCCCATGCGGCGTTGCGCAACCTGGTCGATATCCTTGATATCGACCAGAACACGCGCCTTGCCTGGGGCCCGACGCGGTGTGAACGCGCCCCCTTGCCCAACCCCGGCAGGCTCCTAGCGCTGTCTTCCCAGCATGCCGGCGCCTGCTCTCAGCAGATCGTTCAGGTCGATCTTCCCGTCGCCGTCCCGATCCAGGACGGCGTTCAGCAGTCCCCCGCCCAAGCCTCCCTGCTGGCCGATCTGCTCGCGTTCCTGCCCGAGCGCCTCTTGCAGCTTGCCCGGATCTGCGGCGCCGCGCGCAAAGCGCTGTGCGAGGAACGACATGACAATCGGGGTGAGTATCCTCAGCAGGTTCTGAGCGGTGTCGCCGCCCAGGCCGGTTGCCTGACCCAGCCCCTCTTCCGCACGGTGCTTGCGCTCGCCGAAAATATGGTCCAGGGTGCCGTTGACGTCCGCCTGCCGGCCGTCCAGCCGCGGCGTTCCCCCGGTCCCTTCCGGCGCGGGCTGGCTGCGGTCGCCGCCGCGCAGGCCGCCCAGCAGGTCCCCAAGGCCGCCTCCGGCACTTATGCCGCTTTGTCCTCCCCCGAGCACCGCGCCGAGCACGCTGCCCAGGTCAGTCCCCGCGTGGTCGCGATTCAGTGCACCGAACAGGGAGTGCGCGCCTTCCGGCTTCGAAGCATTCCTTCCTAGCGTGCCGAGCAGCAGAGGCAAGGCTGCGCCGACTGCGTCGCTGGCCTGTTGAGGCTCGACGCCGAGTTGCTGCGAGATCCGCTGCATGGGCGCGCCTTGCAGCTGAGAGAACAAGTCATCGGTGAGAGGGGCCATCTGCTTCTCCAGGTCGTCATGGGCACTGGGTGAACCTAACACGCTGACGGCGATGGCAGGCGCGATGCTGCGCAGGGGGTGAGGCTGAATCAGATGTGCAGCGGTTGCCCGAGGGCCCGCAACGCTACTTCCTGCACGGCTTCGCCCAGCGTGGGGTGTGCATGGATCGTATGACCCACGTCTTCCAGCCGGGCCCGCATCTCGATCGACTGCGAGAATGCGCTCGAGAGCTCGGAGATCCCGACGCCCACCGCCTGCCAGCCGACGATCAGGTGGTCGTCGCGGCGCGCCACCACCCGCACGAAACCGTCGTGCGCCTCCAGTGTCATCGCCCGCCCATTGGCCGACAGGGGGAACTGCGCGGTGACGGCGTCGATGCCTGCCTTCTCCGCCTCGGCCGGCGAGAGGCCGGCGACGACGATTTCAGGGTCGGTGTAGCAGACCGCCGGTATCGCCGCCGGCTCGAAGCGACGGCGTCTGCCGGCGATGATCTCCGCCACCATCTCGCCTTGGGCCATTGCCCGGTGCGCCAGCATCGGCTCGCCGCAGAGGTCGCCGATCGCCCAGACGTTGAGCATCGACGTCCGGCACTGGTCGTCGACCTTCACGGCGCGACCGGCCCTATCCAGCATCAGCGACTCCAGCCCGAAGCCCTCCGTGCGCGGCCGGCGGCCGACCGCCACCAGCACCTGGTCGGTGGCAAGGACCGACTCCTTGCCCTGGGCATCCCGCAGGCGCAGGCCGCTCGCGCCGTCGGAGCCGATCACGCTGCAGCCCAGGCGCAGCTCCATCCCGAGCCGGCCGAGCGAGTGCATGACCGGCCGGGCCAGTTCTTCGTCATAGGTGCCGAGAATGCGGTCGAGCGATTCCACGACGGTGACCTCGGCGCCGAGCTTGCGGTAGGCGATACCGAGTTCCAGGCCGATGTAGCCCGCGCCGATCACCGCCAATCGACGCGGCAGCGCCGCCGGCGACAGCGCTTCGGTGGCGGACACGACGGCCTTGCCGAACGGCAGGCCGGGAAGCTCGACCGCTGCCGATCCGGTGGCGAGCAGCAGGTGCTCGCACTGGATCACACTGTCAGCGCTGTCGGGATGAGCGTCCGCCCGGGTGCTCACCTGGACGGTCTTGCCGTCGACGATGCGAGCCCAGCCGCTGACCACCGTGACGCCACTTCTCTTCAGCAGGCCGGCGACGCCGCCGGTGAGCCGCGAGACGATGCCGTCCTTCCAGCGCACCGTCTGCGCCAGGTCGAGCTGCGGCGCCTGCACGCTGATGCCGAGCTTGTCGCCGCCGGCGGAGAACCGCCGGACGTTTGCGAACTGGTCGGCCGCGTGGATCAGCGCCTTGGAGGGGATGCAGCCGATGTTGAGGCAGGTGCAGCCCACCCGGTCGCCTTCGACCAGCGTCGTCCGGATGCCGAGCTGCGCCGCGCGGATCGCGGCGACATAGCCGCCGGGCCCGCCGCCGATGACCAGCATTTGCGTCGTGGCCTGGTTCATCGCTGCTCGACGAACAGCAGCGCCGGACATTCGAGCAGGCTGCGGATCGACTGGATGAACCGCGCCGCATCCATGCCGTCCACCACGCGGTGATCGAACGATGACGACAGGTTCATGATCTTGCGGATCACGATGGCGCCGTCGCGCACCACCGGCCGCTCCACGATCCGGTTGACACCGACGATCGCCACTTCCGGATGGTTGATGACCGGCGTCGTGACGATGCCGCCGAGAGGGCCGAGGCTGGTGATGGTGATGGTCGACCCGATGAGGTCTTCGCGCGCCGCCTTGCCGATGCGGGCCGCCTCGGCCAGCCGCTGGATTTCGGCGGCTGCCGACCAGAGGTCGTGCGCCTGCGCATGCTTCAGCACCGGCACCATCAGCCCGGCCGGGGTCTGGGTGGCGATGCCGGCGTGGACCGCCGCATGGCGGGTGACGACGCCGGCCTCGTCGTCGAACAACGCGTTGACCTCCGGGTGGTCCTGCACCGACACCACCAGCGCGCGCAGCAGCAGCGGCAGCAGCGTCAGCCTGCCGCGGCTCTCCCCCCACCGCTGGTTGAGCTTCGCGCGCAAGGCCTCCAGTTCGGTGACGTCGACCTCCTCGACATAGCTGTAGTGGGGAATGCGGCGCTTCGCCTCCTGCATCTTCTGCGCAATCCTGCGGCGCAGGCCGATGACCGGAATCGCTTCCTGCGCGTCGTCCAGGGTCTGCCTGAGCGCCCCGGGCGCGGTGCGCGGTGGCGCAGCCGTCCTGCCCGCGTCGCGCGCTGCCAGGTAGGTATCGAGATCCTCGTGAACGATCACGCCGGCGTCGCCGCTGCCCGGCACGAACTGCAGCTCGACGCCGAGGTCCCATGCCCGGCGGCGCACCGCCGGCGAGGCCAGCGGCTTGCCGTCCGCCGCTCGGCCCGGGGTACGCGGGGAGGCAGCGGAAGGCGAACCGGAAGGCCCGGGTGAAGCTGCACGCTTTGCCG
>JACCRJ010000067.1 GCA_013813615.1 Lautropia sp.
CGTTGGAGTAAGGGGCGCGCCGGCCGAGCGCATCCGTGCCTGCCACCGAAAACACGTTGGGACAGTTTGCCGGGAAGCTGACCGGCGCCACCAGGCTTTCCTGCGACTCGTTGCCGGCTGCAGCAACCACCAGCGAGCCGCGCGCGCGGACCTCGTTGAACAGTTCCTGCAGCAACGGATCGCAGCTCACGGCCGCACCCAGGCTCAGGTTGATGACGTCCGCCCGCCGGGCCGGCGCGACACCCGCATCCGTTGTCATGCCAGCCGCGAATCGCACGCCCTGAAGGATGTCATAGAGACTGCCGGCGCCTTCCGTGCCCAGCACGCGGACCGGCATGATGCGCGCGATCGGTGCGACGCCCGCGCCGCCGATGCCGTTGTAGGTCTGGGCGGCGACGGTGCCGGCGACGTGCGAACCATGAAAGTAGAAGCCCTGCTTCACCGACGCGTCGTCCGGATCGGCATCGGCGCCACCGCCGTCGCCGGCGCTTGCGGCATCGCTGACGAAGTCGTAGCCGGCCACCAACTGGGCGGCCAGGTCGGGATGATTGCCGACGATACCGGTGTCGAGCACCGCGACGATCGGCCGGGGGGAAGCGGCAAGGTCGAGGCCTTGCAGCGCAGCGACTGCGCCCGGCAGGTTGATCGCCTCGTAGTGCCAGCGCTGTTTCACGTATTCCCGGTCGTTCGGCGGAAACGGCGCCATGGTGAGCGTCTGCGTCGCCCGCACCCGGAAGTTCGGCACCGCATGCCGATATTCGCCGCTGGCAACCATCAGCTTGGCGTAATCGACGGTCTGGTGCAGGGCGAGCGTGCGCGCCGGCATCCGGCTGCGCCAGGCGTCCGTCTGGGACGTCACCCGCTGGCTGCTGGCGGCATCCTGGCGCAGCAGGCGACCGTGAGATGCGTCGGCGGACTTGGCGGCCGACTGCAGACGCTGCAACGCGGCGCGCTGCGTTGCGTGCCCGGGCGGCACCTGCACCAGCACCGGACGCGGCTCGGCCGGATCGCCCTTCAGCACCACGACATCCTCCAGCGACTTGCGGCTCGCCGCCAGCCGCTGGCGTGTGGCAGCGCTGGGCTCGGCGACGATCTGCCCGGCGATCAGCAGGTCCGAGGCGCCGGTCGCATTCGAGCAGGCCGTGCCGGTGCCAGGCGCACCGATGCGCAACTGGTAGATGCTGCCGCCGGTGCTCCGGCCGGCAAAGATCTGCACGCCCAGAGAATATTCCCCTCTGGTGCTGATGCGCACGCATTCGTACTTGTTCAGGCCGATGGACTGCCCGGTTACCGCGCGATTTGCGTCGTAGACGAACAGGTCGATGTCGAACCGTGCCGGATCGGCGGCGAATTCCAGTTCCACCACCTGCCCTGCCTCGAGGTACAGGCGATAGCCGTCCACCAGGTCGCCGGTAGCGCTGGCCGGACCGCCCGGTCCTTCGCCCGGCAGGGTGAGGTAGCCGATCAGCTGCACCGGATTAGGTAGCGGCTGCAGGGTTTCGAAGCTGCCGTTGTCGGTGCGAACCGGCTGGGAAGGATCGTTGGTATCCGAATCAACCGCGCTGGTTTCGGTGACTGCCATCGTGCCGGAGACGGTGTAGGTGGCCCCCGCCGGCGACGGCGCGGGCGCACCAGGGTTGGGCGAGACAGCGGTGGAAGAGCCGCCGCCACCGCAGCCAGCCAGCATGGCGGCTGCCAGCAAGGCCGCGGCCAGGGCAGGCGCTGCCGGCAGCGCAGCGCCGGTGCCAGGCCTGCCGATCGGCATGGCCTTGCGGGTGGAATTCTTCATGGTCGAACGGGGCCTCGGGCTTGGCGTCATGCGCGCTCCGGCGCACGCATCGGCTAGTATAGGCACCCGAGCCGTGCGATGGTGGCCCTGGATGCGGCCAGCCGGTCGTATGCCGGTTTCCGCGACGTGCTGTAAAGCAGTCCAACACAGTCGATTCGATCTCGAGAATCAAGGGAGGGGCTTCGTGGCAACCGTGGCAACAACTCAGGCGCAGCAGAAAGTCGCGATCATCACCGGTGCCGGCAGCGGCGTCGGCCAGGCGGTGGCCGTGACCTTCCTGGCAAACGGCTACAAGGTCGCGCTGGCCGGGCGGCGCCCGGAAGCTTTGCAGCAGACGATCGACATGGCCAAGGATGATGCCGGCAACGCGTTGGCCGTGCCGACCGACGTCACCGATCCTGCAGCCGTCAACGCGCTTTTCGACAAGACCGTGGAGAAATTCGGGCGGGTGGACGTGCTGTTCAACAACGCGGGCATCGGCGCGCCCGGGATCAACCTGGAAGATCTCACGCCCGAGCAATGGCAAAGCGTGGTGGCGACCAACCTCAGCGGGCCCTTCTACTGCACGCAGGCCGCCTTCCGGGTGATGAAATCGCAGCAGCCGCGCGGCGGGCGCATCATCAACAACGGCTCGATCTCGGCACATGCTCCGCGACCCAACTCCATGCCGTACACCGCCACCAAACATGCCGTCACCGGCCTCACCAAGTCGGCGTCGCTCGACGGTCGCAAGTACGACATAGCCTGCGGCCAGATCGACATCGGCAACGCCCTGACCGACATGGCGCGCCGGATGACCAAAGGCGTGCAGCAGGCGGACGGCAGGATCGAGGTCGAAGCCGTCATGGATCCACAGCACGTCGCCGACGCGGTGCTCCACATGGCGAGCCTGCCCCTGGAAGCCAACATCCAGTTCCTGACGGTGATGGCAACCAAGATGCCTTTCATCGGCCGCGGTTAGCGCCCTGAGCCAGCGGTAGTCAGGGAACCCGCGCGGGCACGGCGCAGCCGGCCGCGCTAGGAGCCTGAGCCCGGCTGCTTCAGGAATGCGATCTCCTCGTCGGTGCACTTGCGGCCGAGGATCTCGTTGCGGTGGGGAAAGCGCCCGAAGCGCTCGACGATCTCCAGGTGCTTCACCGCGAAGTCCAGGGAGTCCTTCGCCACCGACGATTCCGCGGCCAGCGCCTCGAACAGGCTCACGCATTCCTTCTGGTCCGCCAGCACCTCGGAGTGAATGAGCGGCATGTAGACGAAGATGCGCTGCACCGCCGGCATCGACCGCTCGGCTGGCGTGCCGATCAGGGTCCTGCTGGTGGCAAGGGCGATCGGATCCAGCGCAAAGGATTTCGGGCGTCCGCGCCAGACGTTGCGGGGAAACTGGTCGCAGACAATGATCCGGGCGAGCCGGGTCTCCGGCAGATTCTGTTCCTCGAGATCGTCCTCCAGTTCCCCATGAAGCGCCCGCTGCAGCAGGCCGCCGAACCGAGCTTCGATCAGCGCGTCGAAGGCGGCGTCTTTGCCGAACCACTCCGGCCGGGGCTGCAGCCACTCGGGACTGCCGGGCACGCCGAACCAGAAGGCGATCACGTCGCGTGGGGACGGCAACTCCTCGTCCCCGGCCTGGGATTCACGATTCAAGGCATTGCTCCCGGTACGCGCTCAGTCGGAGGGGCCGAAGACCTCGTTGATCTGCTGCGTCACTCTCACGAAGGTGGTGCACTTGGAGAGGTCCTTGAGCTTGCGGGCGCCGACGTAGGTGCAGGCCGAGCGCAGGCCGCCGAGGATACTCTGCACCGTGTCGTCCACCGGACCGCGAGCCGGCAGCATGGTGGACTTGCCTTCGGAGGCGCGGTACCGGGCGACGCCGCCGGCGTATCGGGTCATCGCCTCTTCCGAACTCATACCGTAGAACTTGCGGTAGGTGGTGCCCTCGTGCTCCACGATCTCGCCGCCGGACTCGTCGTGAGCAGCGAACATGCCGCCGAGCATCACGAAATCCGAGCCGCCGCCGAAAGCCTTCACCACGTCGCCGGGCACCGTACAGCCGCCGTCGCCGCAGATGTGACCGCCGAGCCCGTGGGCCGCGTCCGCGCATTCGATGATCGCCGACAACTGCGGATAGCCGACTCCGGTCATCTTGCGGGTGGTGCAGACCGATCCGGGGCCGATGCCGACCTTGACGATGTCGACGCCCGCCAGGATGAGTGCCTCGGTGATGTCCGCGGTGACGACGTTGCCGGCCATCACCACCACATCGGGATAGCGCTCGCGGAACCGCTTGACGAAGTCGATGAAGGCTTCGGTGTAGCCGTTGGCCACGTCGATGCAGACCCAGCGGATGCCGCCGCCGGTCCGGCGCCAGACCTCCTCGAACTTCTCCAGGTCCTGCGCGAGGATGCCCAGCGAATAGAACGCGTAGCGGTGTTCCCCGGCCTCCTGGCGGTTGAAGAACGCGACCAGGTCCTCCACTGGATAGTGCTTGTGAATGGCGGTGAGGATCTTGTGCGCCGCCAGCGCCCTGGCCATCTCGAAGGTGCCGACTGTGTCCATGTTGGCCGCGATCACGGGAACCACCGGCATTTCCAGGCGCGCGTGACGGAATCCGTACAGCCGCTCCAGGTTGACGTTCGCCCGGCTGCCGAGGGTCGACCGCTTGGGACGCAGCAACACGTCCTTGAAGTCCAGTTTTACATCGCTTTCGATTCTCATGTCCGCTCACTCACCTTGCAGCACTCGCCGATGACACGCCGGACGGCCGCATCGGGCGGCTCCAGCCCCTGCGCCATGAGCAATGATGACACCGGCCGCGGGCCAGTTAACATTGCCCCTGCAACAGCAATCCGAATAACGCATCCACGAGCCATTGTAGGAGGGCATGTCCTCATGACTTACCGTCAGCTGGGCCAAAGCGGCTTGAAGGTCTCCACGCTGTGTGTCGGCACGATGATGTTCGGCGACCGCACCGACGAACAGCAGTCGAGGGAAATCGTCGCCATCGCCCGCGACCGCGGAGTCAACTTCATCGACACCGCCGACGTCTACAGCCTTGGCGAGGCCGAGCGCATCACCGGCCGCACCATCGCCGCCGATCGGGACCACTGGGTGCTCGCGACCAAGGCCGCCAACCCGATGTCGGACGATCCGAACAGCCGCGGGCTCTCGCGGCGCTGGCTGATGAAGGCGATCGACGGCTCGCTGCAGCGGCTCGGACTCGATCATGTCGACATCTACTACCTGCACAAGGAAGATCCGACGACGCCGCTGGCAGAAACGGTCGCCGCGCTCGGCGACATCATCCGCAGCGGCAGGATCCGCTACTTCGGCGTCTCGAACTATCGCGCCTGGCGCATCGCCGAGATCGTGCGGCTCACCGAGCAGATGGGCATCCCGCGGCCGGTGGTCTGCCAGCCCTACTACAACGCGATGAACCGGATGCCGGAGGTCGAAGTGCTGCCGGCCTGCGGCCATTACGGGCTCGGCGTGGCGGCCTACTCGCCGATCGCGCGCGGCATCCTGGCGGGCAAATACCTGCCGGGCCAGACGCCGCCCGAGGACACCCGGGCCGGCCGCAACGACAAGCGCATCCTGCAGACGGAATGGCGCGAGGAATCCCTGGTGCTTGCGCAGCGGGTGAAACAGCACGCCGAGAAGCGCGGCATGTCGGCCACGCAGTTCGCGGTCAACTGGGTCCTCAACAACCGGCTGGTCACGTCGGCCATCGTCGGACCGCGGACCGTCGAGCAGATGACGGAATACGTCGGCAGCCTGGACCATGGCTTCGTTGCCGACGACGAGGCATTGATCGACTCGCTGGTGCCGACCGGCCATCCGTCGACGCCCGGGTATTCGGATCCCGCGTACCCGATCGAAGGCCGTCTGCCGCGCACCGCATGACCGGGCGCGACCCGTTGCTGCTCGAGCCCCCGCAGCGGCCCGGCCGCAGACCGCTGCGCGCGCTCGCCTGCGCCGCCGCCCTGCTCGGCATCCAGGCGATCGTCAGCACTGCCGCCTCCGCCCAGACGCTGGGCGAGGCGGTGGCGCAGGCGCTGCGGACCAACCCGAAGGTGCTCGGCGCCCAGACGGCGGCTCAGGCGGTCAGTTACGACATCACCGGCGCCCAGAGCCAGATGAACACCCGCTTCGGGCTGATCCTGGAGCCGGGCGTCGGCTATGTGCGCGGCGCCGGCAACAACTCGGCCGGCGACCTCGGCGTCCAGGCCATCAAACCGGTCTATGACTCGGGACGCACCGATAACGAGGTAGCCCGGCAACGAGCCCGGCTCGCCGGCGCCAACCAGCAATGGGAGGTCGCTCGAGCGGAAATTGCCCTGCAGGTCGCCGATGCCTACGTCGAGGTCGTCAAGCAGCAGAACCTGGCCGCCCTGGCGAAGGATTACGTCGCCGGCATCGCGTCGCTCAACCGCCGGGTGGAGGAGATCGTCAAGCTCGACCGTGGCCGTGGCTACGACCTGCTGCAAACGCAGTCCCGATTGCAGCAGGCCCGGCTGACGCAGGCCTCCCGCGAGGGCACGCTGCTGGAAGCGCAGACGACGCTGGCGCAGCTGGTCGGACGTCCGGTACGTCAGGCGAGCGAGCCGCCCGCGCCGGGATCCTTGCCGGATTCGCTCGAAGAGGCGCTCGCCGCGCTCGACCGGCATCCGGCGGTGATCTCCGGACTGGCGGACGTGGAAGCCGCGCGGCGCGCCGCCGCGGTGGCACAGGCCTGGGACAAACCGGCCTTCAGCCTGCGCGGGCGCGTCAACAGTCCGGAGTTTCCGCTGGGTAACCGGCAGTGGTTCGGCGGCTACGACGTCGGCGTCGTCACCGACTGGAACCCCTTCGACGGCGGCGCCGGCGCAGCCCGGGCTGCCGCCGCCGGGGCCCAGGTCCTGGCGGTAGAGGACGAAACCAGGGCCACGCGGCGCGACCTGGAAACGGCGGTGGCCCGGCACTGGACGCAGATGCAATCGCGCGCGGCGCGTACGTCGTCGCTGGACGAACTGGTGGAGGGCGCCCGCAAGGTGCGCGCGGCCTACTGGGAGCAGTTCCAGATCGGCAAGCGCAGCATCCTGGACCTGCTCAACGCCGAGAACGAGACCTACCAGGCGCGGTTGTCGGCGGTCACCGAACGGATCGAGCTGCTCCAGGTTCGCTACCGGCTGGCCGGGTCGCTGGCCAGCCTGACCGGCTACCTCGGAATCGAGCCGGCGGTGCCGGTATCTGAACCCAGCCAGGCCGGGCAGGCACCCTCGCCAGGCACGCCGGGCGCGCCGCCCCTGCCTGTTCTCAGGTGAGCAACACTCGACCGGCGGGACAGGCAGCGGCAACGGGTTATCCGCAAGTAATGGGACAATACCGCTCAGCGACCCAGCGGGTCAGGCCATAGCGAGTTCAATGGATTCAGTCGTCAGCCCCGGCAAGATGTCACCTCCGGCGCCGCAGACCCCGCCGGCGGTTGTCCCCGCCGCTGCGGGCAAGCCCTCCTATCTGCAGACTCCGCTGCCGGATCCGCTGCTGACTGCGCTCAGCCAGCTGCTCGGCATCTTCGGGAACATCAAGAGCGAGGACGCGCTGTCCGCCGGCATCCCGCACGAGCGGCCGCTGCAGCCGGCGAGCTTCTCGCGGATTGCCGAGGCCAACGGCTGCAAGGTCAGGATCCAGTCGCGGGCGATCGGGCAGATCTCGGACCTGCTGCTGCCGGTGATCCTGCTGCTGGACCGGCAGCAGGCCTGCCTGCTGCTGGCGCGCAAGGACGACCGGCTGGTGATCCTGCCGTGCGAGCCGGGGGCGGTGGAAGTCGAGATCACCGCAGAGGACCTCGCGTCGCGCTACATCGGCACCTGCATCTTCATCCGTCCGGCGATCCAGGCGGAGGATCGCAGCATCGTCGAAGCCCGCTCCACCGAGAAGGACTGGTTCTGGGGCACGATCTGGCGGTATAAAGGCTATTACCTTCAGGCAGCAGCCGCGGCGATGCTGGTGAACGTGCTGGCACTCGCCGGCACCTTCTTCACCATGAACGTCTACGACCGGGTGATCTCCAACCAGGCGTACGTCACGTTGTGGACTCTGGCGGCCGGGGTGATGGTGGCGATGGTCTTCGAATACCTGGCGCGCAACCTGCGCAGCTGGCTGCTCGACAACGCCGGGAAAAAGGCCGACCTGCTGCTCGGCTCGGCACTATTTCGCCAGGCGATGATGTCGCGGCTGGAGAACCGGCCGCAGTCGGCCGGCGCCTATGCCAGCACCCTGCGCGAGTTCGAGTCGGTGCGGGACTTCGCCACCTCCGCCACGCTCGCCACCATCAGCGACCTGCCCTTCATCCTGCTCTTCGTCTGGGTAATCCACATGATCGCCGGGCCGCTCTTCTGGGTGCCGCTGGCGGCCGTGCCGGTACTGATGATCGTCGGCGGCCTGGCCCAGTTCCCGCTGTCGCGCTACGTGAACGAGAACCTGCGCGAGGGCTCCGTCAAGCATGGCATCCTGGTGGAGGCGCTGGAGAGCGCCGAGACCATCAAGGCGCTGCGGGTCGAAAGCCAGATGCAGGCGAAGTACGAGCGCGCTGCCGCCCTCACTTCCCGCACGGCGATGAAAAGTCGGACGATCACCGCGCTGGTCGCCAATTTCACCAGCTTCGTGCAGTCGCTGTGCACCGTGGTGATCGTGGTCTGGGGCGTTTACCTGATCGGCGACGGCGAGCTCACGATGGGCGCCCTGATCGGGGCTGTGCTGCTGTCGAGCCGGGCCATCGCGCCGGCCGCATCGATCACCGCGCTGGCGGTCCGTTACCAGCAGGCCAGGATGGCGCTGCGGTCGCTGAACCGGGTGATGGCAACCCCGACCGACCGCGACGCCAAGCGCAGCTACCTGCACAAGGCCACCGCCAGCGGCGCGGTCACCGCCACCGGCGTCAGCTTTCGCTACGCGCCGCAGTCGGGTGACTCGGTCGCCAACATCACGCTGAACGTCACGCCCGGCGAGAAGATCGCCGTGCTCGGGCGCATCGGCAGCGGCAAATCGACCTTGCTCAAGGTCCTATCCGGCCTCTACCGGCCCACGCAAGGCAGCGTCAGGCTCGACGGCGTCGACCTGCAGCAGATCGAGCCCGCCGACGTGCGCCGCCACGTGCTCTACGTCGGCCAGGACGCGCGGCTGCTGTTCGGCTCGCTGCGTGAAAACCTCAAGGCCGGCAGCCCCCACATCGACGACGACTCGATGATGCGGGTGGCCGACGCCTTCGGCGTACACCAGTTCGCCAGCGCGCATCCGCACGGCTACGACATGCCGATCGGCGAGCGCGGCGAAGGACTCTCCGGCGGCCAGCGGCAGGCGGTAGCGCTGGTGCGGGCGGTTCTGAGCAACCCGATGGTGATGCTCCTCGACGAGCCGACCAGCGCCATGGACAACGCGACCGAGGCGATGGCGATGAATGCCCTGTCCCGCCTGTGCGCCGGCAAGACCATGATCTACGTGACCCACAAGCTCCAGCTGCTGGAGTACGTCTCGCGCGTCGTCATCCTCGACGCCGGTGCGCGGGTGGCGGACGGACCGAAGGAAGCCGTCCTGCAGGCGCTGAAGGAAGGCAAGATCCAGGGGGTGCGCCGTGGCTGAGCAGCGCCTCGAGAACGTGATCCCCGGTGCGGCCGGCGGGAAGCTGGTGGCAGGTGGCGCCGGCGCCGGCAATGGAGTTGTCCCGGCCCAGGACCGCTCCGCGTTTGCCGAGCCGGAGTATCGCGGCAGCGGGCGCGACTTCGATTTCATGCGCGACATGCAGCAGGCGATGGTCAACGATCGGCAGGGCGGCTCGCTGCTGCTGCTGCTGCTGATCATCGGGCTGCTGGTTGCCGCCGCCGCCTGGGCCCACTACAGCAGGCTCGAGGAGATCACCCGCGGCGATGCCCGCATCATTGCCTCCAGCCGCGAGCAGGTCATCCAGTCGCTGGAGGGCGGCATCCTGCAGGAGATGATGGTCCGCGAGGGCGACATCGTCACCGCCGGCCAGCCGCTGCTTCGCATCGATGAGACCAAGGCCCGATCCTCGTACCAGGAAGGCTACAGCAAGGCGATCGGGCTGAAAGCGGCGGCCGCGCGACTTCGTGCGGAATCACGCGGCACCAGGCTCGCCTTTCCGTCGGACGTGCTGGTCGACCCGGAGATCGTCAAGAACGAGACCGACACCTACAACGCGCGCAAGGAGTCGCTGGACCAGGCGATCGCCACGGCCACGTCGAGTCGCGCATTGATCTCGCGCGAGATCGCGATCACCGAACCGATGGTCAACAAGGGACTGGTGGCGGAGACGGAACTGCTGCGCCTGCGGCGCCAGTTCAACGACCTGCAGGCCCAGACCCAGGAACGGGTCGGCAAGTACCGGGTCGACGCGGCCAACGAGCTCAGCAAGATCGAGTCCGAACTGGCGCAGACCCAGGAAATCCTGACGGCGAGGCAGGACCAGGTGCAGCGCACGGTGGTGGCGGCGCCGGTGCGCGGGACGGTGAAGAACATCCGGATGAACACCCGCGGCGGCGTCATCCAGCCAGGCGGCGACATCATGGAGATCGTGCCGCTCGAGGACAAGCTGCTGGTGGAAGCCAAGATCCGGCCGCACGACGTCGCCTTCCTGCGGCCGGGGCTGCCGGCCACAGTGAAGATCACCGCCTACGACTATGCGATCTACGGCGGCCTCGATGGCCACGTCGAACTCATCAGCCCGGACACGCTGCGCGAAGAGCGCAAGTCCGAAGAAGAAAGCTATTACCGGGTGCTGGTGCGCACCACCAACTCGACCCTCACCGCCGGCGGGCAGGAACTGCCGATTATCCCGGGCATGACGGCGGCGGTGGAGATCCGCACCGGCGAGAAGACGGTGATGGACTACATACTGAAGCCGATCCTGAAGGTTCGCGAAGCACTTCGCGAACGGTAACGGACTCGCGCGCCGGTTTGTCATCCGAACTGTTCCTGCTGCTGGTGCTGGCGCCGATCGGCCTGTTGACGGCGGCCTACGTGATCTGGCCCTTGCTGCGTCGGTCCCCGGCGAGCGGCATAGCAGCGCCAGCCGCTGAACTCAACCGGGAGATCGTCGGCGAGCGCCGCGCCCAGCTCGAGCGCGAGCTTGCGCAACTGCCGCCCGACTCGCGGGATCGGGACCGCCTGATCCTGGAGTTTTCTTCCGCCGCACTCGCGGACCTCGAGGACCTCGAGGGCCTTCAACCCCGGAAGATGGGCCGCGGCCGCGTCGATGCCCGGCGCTGGATCACTGCCGCGGTGCTGGTCGGCCTGCTGGCAGTCGGACCGCTCGCCTTCTATCGTCTGGCGGGAACGCCGGAGGCAGCCGACCCTGAGTTCGCACGGCAAGCCGAGCCGCAGGACCTGGCGTCATTGGTTGCGCAGCTGGAGCGGCGGCTGCAGGCCGAGCCCGGCGCCGCCGATGGTTGGCTGATGCTGGGGCGCTCGAAGCTGTCCCTGGGCGACCTGACCGGGGCAACCGCCGCCCTCGAGCGGGCCTTGAACATCGACAGCCCGCAGGGCCCGCTCGCGGCGCAGATCCGGGTGGACCTGGCGGACGCGCTGGCGCAGGCCGCCGCCTCGAGACTGGGTGGCCGACCCTGGCAACTGATCCAGGAAGCGCTGAAGCTCGACCGCAACAACCAGAAGGCGCTTGCCCTCGCCGGCGCCTACCAGCTGACCCAGGGCGACCGGCTGGCTGCGCTCTCCTTCTGGGAGCCACTGCTGGCGCAACTGCCCGCAGGCTCGGAGCAGCGCACGCAGATCGCGGCCTTCGTCGACGATCTTCGCGCAGGCCGCAACCCCGGTTCGTCAGGAGCGGGCGCTGCGCCAGGTGCGGATTCGGGCGCCGGGACTGGCGCCGCTTCGCCGGCACCGCCCGCTGCCGCCGGCCCGGTGCTTCGTGGCCGGGTGGAGGTCGATCCGGCGATCGCCGGCAACCTGCGGCCGGACGATGTGCTGTTCGTCGTGGCGCGCGGGCTCGACCAGGAGGGCAAGCCTGCCGGTCCGCCCGTCGCCGTCCTGCGGGCCCGGGCATCGGACCTGCCGCTGGACTTCGAGCTGTCGGATCGCCAGGCGATGACGCCGGCTGCGAAGCTGTCCGGCCAGCGCCGCGTGGTGGTCGTCGCACGCCTCTCGCGGGCTGGCACTGCCGCCGGCAGCGCCGGCGACCTGGAAGGACGCAGCCAGCCGGTGTCACCGGATGCGCAGTCGGTGCTGATTCGCATCGACCGCCTGCTCCCCTGAGGCCATGTCGGCTGCCCGGGGGAGCTGGCTGGAGGTTCGCGAGCTGAGTCTCGCCCGCGGGCCGCGACAGCTGCTGGACCGGCTGGCTTTCGACCTGGTGCCCGGCGATGCAATCCTCCTGCAGGGACCCAACGGCAGCGGCAAGTCGAGCCTGCTGCGGGGGCTGCTCGGCTTGTCCGTCGCCACCGGCAGCATCCGTTTCGACGGCGAGACCTTCGCCCCGGCAAGCGGCAGGCTGTGCCGCCATACGCTTTACCAGGGGCATGCTGCCGGCCTCAAGGGCGAACTCGACGCACTCGAAAACCTGGGTCTCGCGGCGGCCCTGGACGGTTTCGCCCGCCAACCGCCCGGGCTTCGCGCCGCGCTGGCGGCCACCGGGATCGACCGCGAGGCAGGACTGTCGGCGCGGCGCCTGTCGCAAGGCCAGAAGCAGCGGCTGGTGCTGGCCCGCCTGGCGCTGGCGAACCAGCATCCGGCCTTGACGCGGCCACTCTGGCTGCTCGACGAGCCGTCGGCAGCCCTCGACCGCGCCGGTATCGCAATGCTGGACGACCTGCTCGCGGTGCACCTGGGTCGCGGCGGCGCGGCGATTATCGCGACGCACCTGCCGGTGCTCGGCGACGCCGCCGCCGTCCGGCAGCCCCGCAGGATCGAACTGGGATGAACGCCTCGCGCCTGTTGCCCGGCAGCGCCGACGCATCTTTCTCGTCATTCGGCTGGGCGCTGCGCCGGGATCTGAGGCTCGCGTTTCGCCGCAAGTCGGACACGCTCAACCTGCTCGGATTCTTCGTCCTGTCCTGCATGATGTTCCCGCTGGCGGTCGGGCCGCAGCAGGCCTGGCTGCAGCGCATCGGCCCGGGGGTGGTGTGGGTGGCCGCCCTGCTGGCGGTGCTGCTGGCCCTGCCGAGGCTGTTCGAGCACGACTACCAGGACGGCAGCCTGGAGCAGATGCTGGCGAGCGGCCGCTCGCTGCCGGGGCTGGTCGCGGGCAAGCTGCTCGCGTCCTGGCTGGTCAGCGCACTGCCGCTGATCGTCATCACGCCGCTGCTGGCGATGTCACTGGCGCTCGACTACCACGCGAGCGTCCTGCTGATGGTCTCGCTGCTGCTCGGCACGCCGAGCCTGCTCGCGATCGGCGCGATCGGCGCTGCCCTGACGCTCGGGCTGCGCGGTGCGGCAACGCTGATCACCCTGCTTTGCCTGCCGCTCTTCGTGCCGGTGCTGATCTTCGGCGCGGGCGCGGTGGAGATGCAGGCAGCGGGCCTTTCCCCCCTGGGCCATCTGGCCCTGCTGAGCGCTGTTATGCTATTGGCCCTCGCTAGCGCCCCGTTCGTGGTCTCGCTCAGCTTGCGGACTTCAATGGAATGAGCCTGTACCGCTACGCTTCCCCACAGAGCTTCTATCCGCTGGCCGGCCGGATGCTGCCGTGGTTCGCAGTGGCCGCCGTGCTGCTTGCGGCCGTCGGCCTGGTCATCGGTTTCCTGGTCGCGCCGACGGACTTCCAGCAGGGAGAGGTCTACCGGATCATCTTCATACACGTTCCCTCGGCATGGATGGCGATGTTCGTGTACTTGGTGATGGCCGGCTACGCGGTCCTGACCCTATCGCTCAGGGCGCGGCTCCCGGCGATGATGACGCTGGCGCTGGCTCCGACCGGCGCGGTCATGGCGGCGATCGCCCTGTGGACGGGCGCCCTGTGGGGCAAGCCGACCTGGGGCACCTACTGGGCCTGGGACGCGCGGATGACGTCGACCCTGATCCTCCTGTTCCTCTACCTGGGCTACCTGGCGCTGGTCAACGCCATCGAGGACACGCAGCGGGCGGATCGTGCCGGCGCGGTCCTGGTCCTCGTCGGCGCGGTCAACGTGCCGATCATCTATTTTTCCGTCAACTGGTGGAACACCTTGCACCAGGGTTCGAGCATCAGCGTCACCGGCGGCTCGACGATGGCGGCGATCATGCTGCAGGGCATGCTCATCATGACCTTCGCCGCCTGGTGCTATTGCATCGCCGCCGCGCTTCACCGGGTACGCTCGATCATCGTCGAGCGCGAAGGTCACACCAGCTGGGTCAGGCGCATGGTGTCGGACGGCGCAGGCCGGAGCAGGCAGAAAGCAGGAAACCGTACATGAATCACTGGCAGATGATCGCGATCGCCTACGGGCTCACGTTCGGCGCGCTCGCGCTGGAAGTCGTCCTGCTCTGCAGCCGCCGGCGGGCAGCGCTTCAACAGGCTCGGGCATGGCTGGATGCGGACGTATCCTCGATTCCAGCGCGCCCCGGTTCGGGAGCCCCGTCATGAGGCCGCGCCACCGGCGCCTGGCGCTGATCCTCGGCGCCGCCACCGTGTTCGGCGTCGCCGTCGGGCTGGTACTGTACGCCCTGAACAGCAACATCGTCTTCTTCTATACGCCCACTCAAGTGGCGCAGCAGGAGGCGCCCAAGGGCCGCCACTTCCGCGTCGGCGGCCTGGTGCAGCCAGGCAGCCTGCAACGCGACGGTACCCGCGTGAGTTTTGTCGTGACCGACAACGTCCGGCAGATTCCGGTCACCTACACCGGCAGCCTGCCCGATCTGTTCAAGGAAGGCAAAGGCGTGGTTGCGCAGGGAAGCCTCGCGGCCGACGGCACGTTCACCGCCAGCGAGGTGCTCGCCAAGCACGACGAGAACTACATGCCGCCTGAAGCTGCGGAAGCGCTGCGGCGGGCCGGTCACCCCGTGGGTCCAGGCGGCGCAGGCAGCGCAGGAAATTCCGGCAGCGCAGGCAGCGTGGGCCAGCCATGATCGGCGAGATCGGCCACTTCGCCGTCTGGCTCGCCCTGGCGGTCGCAGCCGTTCAGACCGCCCTGGGAC
>JACCRJ010000564.1 GCA_013813615.1 Lautropia sp.
CCTCCCAATGGCGATCAGGGTGGGAATCGGCGGCTGGAACTATGCGCCGTGGCGTGGCAGCTTCTATCCGGAGGACCTGGCGCAGCGGCTGGAACTGGAATACGCGAGCCGCCAGGTGACGGCGATCGAGATCAATGCCACCTACTACGGGACCCAGAAGCCGGCGAGCTTCGCCCGCTGGCGCGACGAGACGCCGGACGGCTTCCTCTTTTCGCTGAAGGCGAGCCGTTACGCGACCAACCGGCGGGTCCTCGCCGAGGCAGGCGACTCCATCAGCCGGTTCGTTTCCAGCGGGATCACCGAGCTCGGCGACAAGCTCGGACCCATCGTGTGGCAGTTTGCACCGACCAAGCGCTTCGACCCGGATGACTTCGGCGCATTCGTGCAGCAGTTGCCCGGGAGGCACGACGGGCATGCGTTGCGCCACGTCCTGGACGTCCGGAATGAAAGCTTCAGATGCGGCGAATTCATCGCGCTGGCCCGCAAGCACGGCGTGGCAGCGGTGTTCACCGATTCGCCCGAGTTTCCTTCGTTCGCGGACCGGACCGCCGGCTTTGTCTATGCGCGGCTGATGAACGCGGACCTGCGCTACAAGCACGGCTACCCACCGAAGGCGCTGGACCTGTGGGCTTCGCGCGCCAAGCAGTGGTCGGCCGGTGCAGTCGCGTCCGACCTGCCGCGGGTGCTGGCCGACGACAGCACCAGCCTCCCGCCGCCGACGGACGTGTTCGTCTTCTTCATCAACGGCGCCAAGGAGCGTGCGCCGGCGGCCGCCATGGCGCTCCTGAAGCGGCTGTGACCGCACCGTTGAGTTGCCCGGCGGACGCTGCCTGCGGTCGCCTGCGGCACCGATACCGTAATATATAACCTTCGCTCGATCCTGCGCCACGCGCATCAACCTGAACCCGGACGCGCGCGTGTGCCCGGCTTCGCCGAAGGAGCCGATCATGTTCTTTCCTGCCGCGAAGGTGCGCGAGGCGCTCGCGATCCCGTTCCTGCAGGGCGGCCTTTGGCGCAATCGGCCTTCGCATCCCTGGATCGACAAAGCGCCGGTGAGGGAAGAGCTGTTCGGCGTGGAGCGCCTGGAGCAGCATGCTCGGAGTCTTGCGGCCGCACAGCCGGTAACGTCGAAACCCCGGCCGGTCCTGTCGTTGCAGGCCAGGCTCGACAAGAACGCCGCCGTCCTGCTCGCGGCCTATCGGGCGAGCGCGCTCGAGCTTGAAACCGGCCGCAGCGTCGTCCCGGCAGCGGAATGGCTGCTCGACAACTACCACCTCGTCGAAGAGCAGATCCGCGAGGTCCGCGAGGACTTGCCACCCGGTTACTACCGGCAGTTGCCCAAGCTGGGCGACGGCCCGTTCATCGGATATCCGCGGGTCTTCGGCCTGACCTGGGCCTTTGTCGCGCATACGGACAGCAATCTGGATCCGGAGAATTTGCGGCGATTCATCATGGCCTACCAGCAGGTGCAGCCGCTGACGATCGGCGAGCTGTGGGCGATTGCAATCACCCTGCGCATCGTACTCATCGAGAACCTGCGCCGGCTCGCGGACCAGATCACCGTGGGCAGGGGCGAGCGCGCGCAGGCAGATGCCCTGGCGGACCGCCTGCTCGCTTCGGGGGCAGCCCACTCGGCGCAGGTACGGGACATCGATTTTCCGTCCTCGGCGGCGCTTTCCGAGGTGTTCGCGGCGCAACTCGCCAAGCGGCTGAGAGGGCACGATCCGAGGACGACGCCGGCACTCGGATGGCTCGAGGACCGCCTGGGGGACCAGGGCTCGTCGATCGACGAGGCGGTGCAGCACGGGCAGCAGCGGCAGGGGGCATCGAATGTGTCCGTGCGCAACGTCATCACCAGCATGCGCCTCATCTCGGACATCGACTGGGCGGAGTTCTTCGAGAGCGTGAGCCTCGTAGACAGGCGGCTGCAGGCGACGGATGGCTTTGGGGAAATGGACTTTCCGACACGCAACCTGTATCGAAGCAGGATCGAACAGCTGGCCCGGCGCTCGTCGTTCTCGGAACTCGAGATCGCCGATCTCGTCCTCACAGTGTCACAGAGGGCCGCGACCGGTGCGGCGAACGCCGGCGACACGCAGCGGATGGGCGATGCCGGTTATCACCTGATCGGGAAAGGCCGCCAGCAACTGGAGCAGACGCTGGCGTTCCGGCCCCCTCCCGGGCTGCGCATCCGGCGCTTTACCGTC
>JACCRJ010000571.1 GCA_013813615.1 Lautropia sp.
CGGCGGCGCCGTCGCCGTTGCTCACCAGCGGACTTACGTCGAAGCTGGCGCGTTCCACTTCGAGCGCGAGTTCGATGACCTGGTCAACCGGCAGGCGCCACGGGTCGAACAGGCCGAGCATGCTGGCGTCGACGTTGCGGGCCAGCCGGTCCTCGTCAGGCAACCCGGCAAACGCGTCCTCTCCGGTGAAGCTCGCGATGTCGAAGGCCGCCTGGACAGTGCGCTGCAAAGCCTGCCGTGAAAAGTCGCTGGTGCTGGCATGGCCGCGGCGCTTGCCGACGTGCACGGTGATGCCCAGGCCCTTGTCGCGGGTCTGCTCGATCGTCTCGACCTGGCGCCTGCGTACCGCCACCGAAAGACCGGACGACTCGGAAATCTCCGCAGCAGCGGCGGTGGCGCCCAGCGCCAGCGCCTGCTTCATCACATCCTGCGTCAACTGCTCGAAATCCGCCTGCTGGTAGTCGAAGAGCCTCGGCACTTCCCCAGGGGCGGGCCGGGTCTGCACATAGCGCGGGGGCATCGTCCTGCTTGCTGCCGTGGATTGCTGCCTGCGGGACTGCTGGCCGGTTCTAGTCATTGATGTCGGACTCTCTGGGCCAGGCCTAGGAGCCTGTCGGGGTTGGGCAAGGGGGCGCCCCCTTGGACCAACCCCGACAGGCTCCTAGCTGGCCGGATGGGGGTGACCGGGGCTAAGTATCATAGCAGCCATGCCAGCCTCGAAACCCGTCGACCCGCCCGTGGATGCGTACGTCCATCCCGATGGAGAGTTCCGCCCCAGCAAGACCCAGCGCAAGAAGCAGAGCCATGCATTGCAGTCTCTGGGCGAGCAACTCGTCGCCCTGAGCGAAGCGAAGCTCAGGCCGGTGCCGCTGACGGAGTCGCTGCGCGAAGCGGTGCTGATGGCACAGCGCACCCGCAGCCGCGAAGGCAAGCGCCGCCAGATGCAGTACATCGGCCGCCTGATGCGCGACGCCGATGCGGAGGCGATCGCACAGGCGCTGGCGGTCGACTACGAACATCATCGCGGCGCAGTCACCGCCATGCACGCGGCCGAACGATGGCGCGACGGGCTGCTCGACGCCAGCCTGAAACTGACCGACTTCATTGCCCGCTATCCGGCGGGTGCCTCGGCGCCGCTCGCCGCACTGGTCAGCACCGCCCGGCGCGAGCGCGAAGCGCAGACGCCGCCAGCGCAAGCCCGGGTCCTCTACCGCGAACTTCACCGGATCATCTCGCATCATGACCTCGATACCTCCGATGACCAAGACTGACGAGGGCAACGACATCTTCCGCCCGCTGCGTGTCGGCCTGGTTTCGATCAGCGACCGCGCGTCAAGCGGCCAGTACCAGGACCAGGGGATACCGTCGATGGTGCAGTGGCTGCAGCAGACGATCTCCACGCCCTGGCAGCAAGAAAGCCGCCTGGTCGCGGACGAGCAGCCCGACATCGAGGCCGCACTGATCGACCTCGTCGACCGCGCAGGATGCGACCTGGTGCTCACCACCGGCGGCACCGGCCCCGCACCGCGCGACGTGACGCCGGAAGCAACCGTCGCGGTGGCCCACCGGCTGATGCCCGGATTCGGCGAACAGATGCGTGCGATCAGCCTGAACTTCGTTCCCACTGCGATCCTGTCGCGCCAGGTGGCGGTGATCCGCGGCAAGGCGCTGATCGTCAACCTGCCAGGGCAGCCGAAGTCGATTCGCGAAACCCTGGAAGGCCTGCGCGACGAGCAGGGCAAGCTGCTCGTCGGCGGGATCTTCGCCGCGGTGCCCTACTGCCTCGACCTGATCGGCGCGCCCTACATCGAAACCGACCCGGCGATCTGCAAGGCGTTCCGTCCGAAGGCGGCGATCAGGCCGCGCCCGGCATAGCCGGCGGCGAAGCACTCGGCCAAGCACACGCCCAGAGGCGCTCGCCATGCGGTTCATACGTCGTCGCGTGGCGTCTTCGCGCCCAGAGGCGCTCGGCATATGCCTTCGGTGGCATGGCGGTCGACATCGCCCTCAGCCGCGACTGCAGGCCTCGACGCCGGCCACGCCTTCCAGGATACCGAACACACGCTTGAGCGCGATGGCGCTGGGCACTTCGACGATGAAGTTGAATCGCGCCTGCTCGTCGCGCGTATTGCTGCGCACCGACAGGACGTTCATCCGCTCGCGAGCAAAGATCTCGGTGATGTCCCGCAACAGCCCCGACCGGTCGGTCGCGTGGATCTGGATGCCCACCGGATAGCGCCGCGTCACCAGATCGCCACGCTTGCTGCGCGCCGGACGCTCCCAGTCGCCCCAGGAGGCCGGCAGCACCCGTTCCGGCGATCGCACCGTCAGTTGCCTGAAGCTGGTGCAGCGCTCGCGATGGATGGTGACACCCTTGCCGCGGGTGACGAAGCCGACGATCGGATCGGGCGGCGCCGGATGGCAGCAGCGGGCAAGCTGGGTCAGCAGGAAGTCGACCCCAACCACCAGCACCGCGT
>JACCRJ010000586.1 GCA_013813615.1 Lautropia sp.
AACGGGTGCTGGGCGTGCCGCGCTGCTGCTGCAGGGCAACCGCCGGCGGCAGTCCGTCGATGTCGTCCACTGCGGGCACGCCGGCCTGGTCGATCAGGCGCCGGGCGTACGGGGCGACCGACTCGAGGTAGCGCCGCTGCGCTTCGGCGTAGAGCGTGCTGAAGGCCAGCGAGGATTTGCCGGAGCCGGAGACGCCGCTGAAGACCACCAGCGAGTCCCGCGGTATGTCGACGTCGATGTTCCTGAGGTTATGCTCCCGCGCGCCGCGTACCCGCACGAACTTCTCGCGCGGATGGTCTGCCGTCGTGCCGGGGTGCCCGGCCCCCCGCTCGTCCGGCAGCGGATCGTGTCGTAGCATGGAATTGCGGATGGCTGGGATCGGTGGGGGCTGCAGCAAGCCCTGTGCCTTCGGCATGCCGTCATGCGGAACCGGCTGCCGGGCGGATGCCCTGGAACATCCGCAACGCCGCCTGGCGGGCTTGGGCGTGGTCCACGACCGGCGCGGGATAATGTTCGCCGATGAGGACTCGCGCGGCAGCCTGTTCGGCCGGGCTCATCTTCCACGGCTCGTGGACCAGCTTGTCGCTGCAGCCGGCCAGTTCCGGCACATAGCGGCGGATGAACCGGCCCTCCGCATCGAATCGCTTCGACTGGAGTACCGGATTGAAGATGCGAAACCAGGGCTGCGCATCGTTGCCGGTGGAGGCAGACCACTGCCAGCCGCCGTTGTTGGCGGCGAGGTCGTAGTCGTTCAGCTGTTCGGCGAAGTAGCGCTCTCCCCACCGCCAGTCCACCTGTAGGTGCTTGACCAGGAACGAGGCGGTAAGCATCCGCAGCCGGTTGTGCATGTAGCCGGTCCGGTTCAGCTGCCGCATCGCTGCGTCCACCAGGGGATAGCCGGTGTGCCCTTCACGCCACGCGTCGAAGCGATCTTCGCGGTTGGTGAAGGGGAGGGCCTCCAGGTCGCGTCGGAAGGCATGGCCGACGACATGCGGGAAAAGGTAGAGGATGCTGAAGTAGAAATCCCGCCAGATCAGCTCGGCCAGCCAGGTCCGGGCGCCCTCGCTGCCGTCGCGCAGCGCTTCGTTGACCAGCCGGCGCACCGACACCGTGCCGAAACGCAGGTGCACCGACAGGTACGACACGCCGCGCACCGCCGGATAATCGCGCGCCTCCCGATAGGCGTGCATGCGCGGCAGGAAGTCGCCAAGCGTCTGGTCGGCACCGGTGGTGCCAGGCTTAATGCCCAGTTCCAGCAGGTTCGTCGTTTCGAAGCCCAGGTCCTGAAGGCGGGGCAACGGGCGGGGCGGCGTGCCGTCGTCCCAGCGGGCGAACCGTCCCCGCGCCGTCTCCAACGGCGCCGGCTCGAGGTCCGCCTGCGGCAGCCGCTTCAGCCAGGCGTTGCGGTACGCGGCGAAGACGGTGTAGGCCCTTCCCTCCTGGCTCACCAGTTCATCCTGCTCGAAGACCACCTGGTCCTTGCAGCGGTAGAAGGCCATGCCGTCGGCGTTGAGCGCGCGCTCCACTTCCTGGTCGCGGGCGATCGCAGCCGGTTCGTAGTCCCGGTTGGTGTACACGCTGCCTGCCTGCAGGCGGCGTGCGAGGCGCGGTATCTCCTCAACGGCGCGTCCGTGCAGGACGATGAGGTTGCCGCCGAGCCCGGCGAGGTCGTCGGCGAGTTCGGCCACGCAATGCAGGATGAACTCGACGCGGCGGTCGGCGCGGCGTGTCAGCTTGCCGAGGATGTCCGTGTCGAAGACGAACACGCAATGGACGCGCGCCGACTCCTGCAGCGCGGCGCTGAGAGCCTTGTTGTCCGCGAGGCGCAGGTCGCGTCGAAACCAGTGCAGGGCCGAGTCGTTCATGGCGAGTTCCTCGGCGAGGGTAGCAGACGCGCGCGAGGCGGCTTATACTGAACCACGCGGTTATCTAATGGAGAAGTCACATGGCCTATGTCGATGGTTCGTCCTGCCGGTTCCCAAAGCCGATATCGAGGCGTACCGCAAGATGGCGACCGACGCCGGCAAGGTGTCGAAGTACAACCAGGGGTAGCGCATGCTGCAATTGAGACCAGGCTGCGAGTGCTGCGACCGGGACCTGCCTCACGATTCGGCGGCAGCCCGCATCTGCTCGTTCGAATGCACCTTCTGCTCGGACTGCGCAGAAG
>JACCRJ010000617.1 GCA_013813615.1 Lautropia sp.
CGTGGCATCCGTGGGCGCGCCGAACGCGAGCGGGGCCGCCGCGCAAAGCAGCACGAGGCCCAGGCGGCATGTCCATCCCGTGACCTGCATCCTTACATCCCGGGTCGAGCCAGACCAGGCATGGTGAAGCCGTCCTCCGCGAGGGACTTTGCAAGGGACTCCGCCTGCGCCTGCGTCAACGCCTGCAGAGGCGGGCGCACCGTCGCCCAGTCGGGGTCGCCACTGTAGTGGGCGATCGCGGCCTTCAATGCCGGGATCATCGGATACTTCGCGAGCAGGCTGCGCGTCTGTGTCAGCGCGCGCTGCCGGTCGTCGGCGCCCTGCTGTTCCCACGTCGCATAGAGCCTGCCGATGGCCGGCGAGTTGACGTTGCCGCTGGCAGTGATGCAGCCGACGCCGCCGTTGCGCAGGTTCGTGAGCAGGAAGTCATCGCTGCCGGCGAAGACCTGGAAGCCGCCTGCGGCGAACGCGTCCAGCACAGCCTTGGTGTTGCTCCAGTCGCCGGACGAGTCCTTGATCCCGACGACCGTGTCCGGCCAGTCGCGGCGCAGCCGGGCGATCAGGTCGAGCGAAATGCCGACCTGCGCGACCGGCGGGATGTGGTACAGGTAGACGCGCAGCCGGGGATCGTCGACCCGGCTGATGACTTCGCCGAAGTAGCGAGCAAGACCTTCGTCAGGAACGTTCTTGTAGTAGAACGGCGGCAGCATCAGGACGCCTGCGCAGCCGCTCTTAACCGCATGAGCGCTCAAGGCGACCGCGTCGCCGATGGCACAGGCGCCGGTTCCCGGCATCAGCCGGCCAGGATCGACACCGGCGTCGAGCAGCGCGTCGAGCAACTCGATCTTTTCCTGCACGGTCATCGAGTTCGCTTCGCTGTTGGTGCCGAAGACGGCCAGCCCGTCGCAGCCGTTGTCGAGCAGCCAGCGGCAGTGCGCAACGAAGCGCCGCTTGTCGATCTCGAGGTTGGCCTTGAACGGGGTGACGACGGGAGACAGGACGCCGCGCAGGTAGGGACGATCGTCGGATGACTTGGGCATGGCTGTTTTCCGGTGGTGAACGGAGGTCTCGAAGCTGACGTCGTCCGCGAGGCTGCGCGGTGTGCTGACGGTGGGTGCTCGGAGAAGGCAAGTGTAGCGCGTCGGAAACTGGTGATCAGTCACGGGGCGCACGGCTATGTCGCCCTGTACCGCTATATGGCGGGACTGGATACGGTCTTTCTGCTGGCGGCAAGAAGCCAGCGGGAATCCGGCTCAAACGGCAACGATAGGCACGGGCGCCTGTTCAGACCTGGCGGTCGCCGCTCACCCGCCACTTCCCGCGACTGAACTTCGTGAGCTGCTCCTCGTCCAGCGCGACGCCGAGACCCGGACCCGGCAGCATCGCCATCCGCCCGCCGGTCTGCTTCGGCAGCGGTTTCAGAAGGACAGCGTGCAGCGGGTTGTGGATGTACATGTCCTCGAAGGTGAGGAGATTGGGTACGGCGGCGGCCAGATGCAGCGTGGCCGCGATGCAGACCGGACCGGAGGCACCGGTGTGGGGCGCGAACTGGACGCCATAGGCGCTCGCAAGCGCGGCGACGCGGCGCGAGCCGGTGAAGCCGGCGCAGCGGGCGATGTCCGGCTGGACCACGTCGAGCAGCCCCTGCTCCAGGAACGGCAGGAAGCCGGCCGCGGTGAATTCGCCCTCGCCGGCAGCCAGGCGGACGTCCTTCAAGGCGCTGCGCACGCGGCGATAGCCGGGCAGGTCGTCGGGATGAACCGGCTCCTCGAGCCAGTAGATGCCGAGGCGCTCAGCCGCGCGACCGATCTGGATCGCCGAGGTAGGGTCGTAGCCGCTGTTGGCATCGAGCATGATGTCGATGCCGCTGCCGGTAGCGGCGCGGACCGCTTCAATGCGCTCGATGTCCGGGCGCAACGACTGTCCCACCTTCATCTTGATGGCGCGGTAGCCGGTTGCGACGAGCTTCGCTGCTTCGCTGGCCATGCGCTCGGGCGAATCGATCAGGATCGACGAGGCGTAGGCCGGCACGGTGCGCCGCCCGTGTCCGGCGAGCAGCTCCCAGACCGGCTTGCCGGCCGCCTGTCCAAGAAGATCCCACAGGGCGATATCGACGCCGGCAATCGCCTCGAGGTGGTAGCCGCGGGAATGGCCGCGCGGCCGCATGGTGCGGACCATGTCCTCCCAGAGGCCTTCGATGTTGTGCGGGTCCTGCCCGATCAGGACCGGCGCGAGGATCTCATGAACGACCGCGGTGCAGATGCCGGGCCCGAGCCGTGCGATGGCTTCGCCGATGCCGGTGACGCCGTCGTCGGTGCGGATGCGCACCAGTGAGGCGGTCAGCGATGACAAGGTGAAGGTGGCGATCTTCCACGGCTGATCCAGGGGTGCTTCGAGTTCGAGCGTTTCTACGGCGATGATTTTCATGGTCGACAGGTGGTCTGGAAAGAAGAAGCTCGCGCCTTGTGCTTGCGAAGCCAGGGCCCGAGGCGCGCGAGGAATGATTCGACGACACGCAGCCAGCGCAGACTGGGCGCGGCATCGGCGATCGCGAAGAAGGTGCTTGCGGGGCCAGCCGGTCTGCGCAGGCTGCTGCCCTGATAGAGATCGCGGGAAAAAAACGCGACATCGATCGCCGCCAGTTCATCCGCGTCGGCCGGTGCGGTGATGCGTAGCGCCGGGATGCCGCTTTGCGCCGCCATCGTCGATACGCTGCCGTGATCGCGATCGACCGCGGGGGAAAGGAGGATGCCGACCCCGGCGGGTTTCAGCGTATCACCAGCCATCGATCCATTTCGCCGGGATAGACGACGCCATAGCGGGCGAGGGCATCGGCGTCGAAGCCGAAGCCCAGGCCCGGGCTTTGGTGCAGCAGGAGGTCCCCGCCCTGCGCGGTGAGCTGGCGGTCTATCAGGCGGCGGAAGTTGACGATGTGGTCGTCCGGCATGTACTCCGCATAGGTGGCATTCGGCGTCGATGCCACCAGGTGCACATGCACGTCATGCCACGCATGAGGCGACACGCTGATGCCGTAGCTGGCCGCGGTGGCCGCGATCCGTCGCCATTCGGTGATCCCGCCGCAGACGGTCGCATCGGTCTGCAGCAGGCCTGCAGCACCGGACTCCAGCAGCGCCTTGAACCGCCAGCGGCCCGCCTCGATCTCGCCGGTGGCGACAGTGACCCGGGTAGCGCGGGCAAGCCGTGCATGGTTGTCGATGTCATCGGGAGAAAAAGGCTCTTCGATCCAATAGGGCCGGTAGGGCTCGAGGCGCTCCATGTAGCTCATCGCCGTCGGCAGGTCCGCCCAGGCGTTGTTGGCATCGAGCATCAGCCGGACATCCGGCCCGATCGCCTCTCGCGAGGCGGCGACCCGCGCTTCCTCGTCCCGCGGGCTCAGACGCCCGACCTTCATCTTCACTGCAGTGAAGCCGTCCCGCACGTGGCCCGCCATCTCTTCGCCGAGCTTCTGCGGCGTCTTTCCCGGCAGGTAATAGCCGCCGCTCGCATACGCCGGTACCCGGTCCTGGACGTTGGCGCCCAGGAACTGGAACAGCGGCAACCCGACCGACCGGGCATTCAGGTCCCAGAGCGCAATGTCGATGGCAGAGAGAGCGCGTACTGCCGCCCCGGCGCGGCCTTGCAGGAGCGCCTCCTGGTACATCTCGCGCCACAGCCCTTCGACCCGCAAGGATTCCTTGCCGACCAGCAGCGGTGCCAGCAAGTCGGTCACCGCCACCGCGAGCAGCCGGCCGGAGGTGTTGACCGCATAGCAGTAGCCCAGGCCTTCATGTCCGTCGCTGGACTGGATGCGGACGAGGCAGTACTCGCGGGCGGTAACGGTGCGCGTCGAGAACGTCACCGGATTGTCGAGCGGAACCCTGGCGATGCACACGGAAACCGACTGGATGGTGGGCATGTCGTCTATCGATGAAACTGCGTTGTCCTGGGGCGTTTCTGCTGGAAGCCCTTCACTGTGCCTTGATGCCGGTGCGCTTGATCACGTCGCCCCATTTCTCGTATTCGTCGGCGATGATGGCGGCGAACTCCGCGGGGGTATTGCCGACCGGCTCGGCACCCTGGGCGGCAAGGCTTGCCTGCATCTCCGGCGACTTGACCACCCGCACGATCTCGGTGTGCAGCTTGCGCACCACTGCATCCGGCGTGCCGGCGGGCGCGATGATGCCGAACCAGACGTCCGACGAGTAACCTTCGACACCCGACTCGGCGATGGTCGGGACGTCGGGCAGGACCGGTGTGCGCTTCGGGGTGCTGACGGCGAGCGCCTTGACCCGGTTGTCTTTCAGGTAGGGCAGGCTCTGGACGGTGGTCATGAACATCATCGGAACCTGGCCGCCCAGCAGGTCGGTGAGTGCCGGCGCGCCGCCCCGATAAGGGACGTGCGTCATTTTCACGCCCGTTTTGACGTTCAGCAGCTCCATGGAAAGATGCTGGGTCGACCCGGCGCCCGGAGAGGCGTAGGTGGTGTCCTGGGCCTTGGCCGCTGCGATCAGCGACTTGATGTCGTTCGGCGGGAACTGCGGATGCGCGATCAGCACGAAGGGCGAGGTGGCGACCATCGACACCGGCTGGAAGTCCTTCAGCTTGTAGGTGAGGTTTGAAAAGAGCAGGGCGTTGGTGACGTGCGATGAGATCGTCATCATCAGCGTATGGCCGTCGGGTGCGGCCTTCGACAGGTCGGTCGTGGCGATGACGCCGTTGGCGCCACCCTTGTTCTCAACGATCACCTGCTGGCCCAGCGATCTGGTCAGCTCGGCCGCCATTGCCCGGGCGAGTACGTCGGTGCCGCCGCCGGGAGGAAAGCCCACCAGCAGCTTGACAGGCTTGGTGGGGAAGTCGGCCGCCGCCGCGGTCAGGGCAGCTGCCGTGAGCAACGTTCCGATTCCGGCACGCAGGGCGGACCATTTCGTGGACTTGGACATGAGGTCTCTCCTGGCGCCGGTCTGGCCGGCAGTGCGGGGTGGATCTGAAGTGACGGTTGCGTCGGAAGGGTGTTGCTGCCGCAGAAGTCGGGTCATAATATGACCATACGAAAGTTAACACCATGTACCAGGACTTCCTCGCCTTCCTCGAGCGCCACCTTCGCCAGCAGCTGCTGACCACCCGCCGCAACACGGCCCGGGCCGGGCGGATCAGGGAGATCGAGGCCGAACATCGAAAGATCCTCGCGGCGATCGCGGCGCATGATGCGGACGGCGCACGCAAGGCGATGCGCAGCCACCTGCGCAATGGCATCGAGCGGCTGGTGACCTTGAGGACCTAGGAACTTGTCGGGCTCCTAGGACCGCGCGCGCCGCCCGACCAGGATTCAGCCGAGCGCGATCACGCGGTCGCCCGCTTCCGGGCGGCAGCCTTCGTCAATTGGCCGCCAGCCTTGCCGGATGACGACCTGCCGGTCGTCGTGGCACAACTCGATGCGCTTCGCCTGCGGCATGCGCGTGTGCACGAACGACTCCATCGACGCAGGCAGGCTGACCTGGAAGCTCAACCCGTAGCGAGCCTCATCCGGATGGTCGTCCAGGTGGACCAGGGGCATGAACGCCGCGGCGAACTTCAGCGGATGCGAATCGAGGTCGATCGGTGCCGGCGCGTAGCCGCTGGCGGCGAGCCAGGCCTGCGCCCGCTCACGCAGGTCGTTGCCGTCGTCGAGGCGTCCCCAGGCGGCGGCCATCAGCTCGATCACCCACTGGTTGCAGTTCTGGTAGCGTGTGCTGAACGGGTAGGCGTTCGCGCTGTAGCGTCCGGCCAGGAGGCGCAGTGCCCGCGGCCTGTCGAGGGCAGTGCGCTGCAGGGCAGCCGCTTCTTCGCGCGGCAACAGCACGATCGACACATACCCGACCTGGGCGTCGTCGCTGTTGAAGAGGAAGCCTGCAACGCCCTGGTCGTACAGCCGGGGACGGCCCTCGTCGCAGGCATAGTAGAGCTGCCGTACCGACCACGGCACGTCGCCGGCGCCCTTGACGCTCACGCCGCTGTGCGAGTACCGGATTCCCAGGTACGCGAGGTCGATGCCGGAGCGTGAGATCAGCGCAACCTCCTCGCCGGAGTCATCCAGTTCATCGCGAACGATGGCGGCGAATCTGAGCAGCCGGTCCTGCTGGCGGGCGTCGTGCACCTGTGGCCGGTCGCAGAACTGAGCCGCCGAAGTTGGCCCGCTTAGGGGTGCCGGCCCGGTCGTGCCGCACGCGGTCAGAGCCAGGCAGACAAGGAGGCACCCCGGCAGGGACCGGAGCCGAGACAGCCCGGCGAGCAGCGAACGCAGCAACGTCGGCGAATGAATCCGTCGGAGCGGCAACCTTTCAGGCACCGGCGGGGGAATCAGTTGGTCAGCACCCGTGTCTGCAGGTCGCGGTGCCAGTCGTCCGCGAGCACGAGGAAGAAGGCGTCGCCGGTCCTGGCGCGCGCAAACTCCAGACCGTATGGGCGATGACGGGCGCTGATCGCGTCCCCCGGGGCCAGCGGCCGATCTCCGAGCGCGCGCTGGGGCAGGTCGAGCCTGAAGCCGCCGGAACCTTCGCCGGCCGCCAGTGGTTCCAGGGTCAGGCGCAGCATGTCCTGCCGGTCGCGGATCTTCTCGACGGCGGCCACGCGGTACTCCCCTTCTGCGACCTGCCGGTCGTTGCGGGAGCTGTCGCTGGAGCCGCTGATGGAATCCGAGGAGCCCCGCAGCGAGGCGGAACCGGCGCTGGAGGCGGACGAAGCGGCGCTGGAAGTCGAGGCGGCCAGGCTTTCTGCGAAGGCAGGGCCGGCAGCGGCGACGAGCAGCGCGATGAGGGTCGAACGGAAGGGAAGAGTGGTCATGTCCGGGCGCTCCGGGAGGTATGTTGTGAATCCAGTCCTGAGGATAACGCAATCAGGCTAGGGCCATTGCGCGAGTTGTCCGGGCCCAGCTCGAAAGCCTTGACAGCGATTTGACGCGGGTTCAATACTCGCCTGCAGTGCACGACAAAGCTTCTCGCATGGTGCAAAGCTCTTTGGGCGGCTCACCTGGACGGGAGATCAACCAGAGGAGGAGAAACCATGTCACGACGCCATTTTGCGATGATGTGCGCGGCGGGGGCTGTCGCCATGAGCTTGCCGCTGCCGGCCGCGGCACAGAATGTCATCAAGGTCGGTTTCCCGATGATCCTGTCGGGTGGTGGTGCGCTATTCGGCGAGCCGACGGTCAAGGGGGCGCAGATGCTGGTCGACGAGGTCAACGCCAAAGGCGGCGTCCTCGGGCGGAAACTGCAACTGATCGTCAGGGACAGCAAGGGCGACGCCAACGAAGCGGTGCGCGTGTCGCGCGAGCTGATCCTGAAGGACAACGTCGACTTCCTGGTCGGCACGCTGACCTCGGCAGAGGGTCCGGCGGTGTCACCGATCGCTCGCGAGAACAAGGTTCTGTTCATCGCGCCGATCACCAAGACCGACATGTTGACTGCGCCGCAGAACCTGCATCCGTACGTGTTCCGTACGGCTTCGACGACAACGACCGAAGGCCGCAGCGCCGCGGCAATCATGGCGAAGTGGCAGGATGTCAAACGCGTGGGCACGATGAGCTACGACTATGCCTACGGCCAGGACGCGACGAAGGCCTTCGTCGAGCACCTCAAGAAGCTGCGGCCCGACGTCGAGATCGTCGACCAGCAGTGGCCCAAGCTCGGTGAGCAGGACTACACGCCGTTCATCAACGCGCAGTTGTCGCGCAAGCCGGATGCGGTGTTTTCGTCGCTGTGGGGCGGTGGCTTCCTCACCTTTGCGAAGCAGGCCCGGCCGGTGCAGTATTTCGAGGCGCTGAAGTTCCGCTTCGTCGGCGCCGGAGAAGCCGGTTCCATCGAGACAGCCAAATCGATGGGTGCGGATTACCCGGTCGGCATCTGGGCGAATTCGTACGACGTGTTCCACTGGGACAAGGCGCCGCAGTCGCATCGCGATTTCATCGACCGCCTGAAGAAGTACACCCGGGAAGAGCATCCATCGTCGTGGCCGCTGGTGGGCTACATGGCCATGCAGGCGCTGGTGGCCGGCATCGAGAAGGCCAGATCGGTGGACTCGGAGAAGGTATCGCAGGCGCTGATGGACATCACCTATGAGACGCCGCTCGGCAAGCAGACCATTCGCGCCAAGGACCACAACGCCAACCGCGGTCAGTTCTGGGGCAAGATGGTCGTGGATGCCAAGTACCCGTTCGCGGTGATGTCCGACATCACCTATGTCGACCCGCTGCCCTTGATGGATTGAGAGCCCCGCGCGTGCCTGTCTCGCAGCAGATGGCCCCGGTAGGGAACGCGCCGGCGGGCGCTGGCGGCTGGGCAAGCCGGTGATCGAGCCGTCGTTCATCTTCGGACAGTTCGTCAGCGGCCTGTCCACGGCGATGTACCTGTTCCTGATTGCCTCGGGGCTGTCGCTGATCTTCGGCGTGCTGCGGGTGCTGAACTTCGCCCACGGCTCCTTCTATATGCTCGGCGCCTACCTGGCATGGCAGCTTGTCCAGTGGCTGGGTCCGCGCACAGAGAGTTTCTGGTTGGCGGCGCTGGGCGCGGCGCTGGCGGTCGCGGTGACAGGCGCAGTGATCGAGCGGCTCCTTCTTCGGCACATGTATCGCCGGGAAGAGCTCTACCAGCTGCTCTTCACCTACGCGCTGGTGCTGGTGATCTCGGACGTGGTCCGATACACCTGGGGGACACAGCAGCTCGGCGTGTCCCGCCCACCGAGCATGGAAGGGGCGTTCCTGGTATTCGGGACGAACGTGCCGTTGTACACGGTCTTCATCATGCTGCTGGGTCCGATGATCGCGCTCGGCATCTGGCTGCTCCTGAACCGTACCGGTCTTGGCCGCACGGTGCGCGCCGCGGCGCTGGACCGCGAAATGCTGTCCGCGCTCGGTGCCAACGTGGGCTGGCTCTACACCGGCATGTTCGCACTCGGCTCGTTCTTCGCCGGCCTCGGCGGGGCGCTGGTGACGCCGGTGCGCAGCCTGGTGCCGGGCATGGACGTGGAAATCATCGTGGAAGCCTTCATCGTCGTGGTGATCGGCGGACTCGGGTCGTTGTGGGGCACTTTTCTCGGCGCACTCATCTATGGCCAGGTGCTCGCCTTCGGCATCCTGATCTTTCCTCGTTTCTCGATCTTCGCGGCCTTCGTGCTGATGGCGGCGGTTCTGGTGATCCGGCCCTGGGGCTTGTTCGGCAGGCCGATCGAGCGATGAAGCCGATGCCGGATCGCGGCCTCATGCAACGAATTCCCTGGCTCGCCGTCGCGGTGCTGGCGATGGCATCCGTTCCATGGATGGGCTCGCGGTTCTACACCTTCCTCGCCACGGACATCGTCATCCTGGCCCTGTTCGCGACAAGCCTGAACCTGGTGCTCGGGTATACCGGGCTCGTGTCCTTCGGTCATGCTGCCTACTTCGGCGTGGGCGCCTATACCTGCGCGATCCTGATGAAGACGCACGGCGCGCCTTTCATCGTCGGTCTGCTGGGCGCGCCGATCCTGGCGGGACTGGTCGCGCTGGTGTTCGGTTACTTCTGCGTCCGCCTGACCCGGATATACTTTGCGATGCTGACGCTTGCGTTCGCGCAGATCGTGTGGGGCATCTGCTTCAAGTGGAACGCCGTAACCGGCGGCGAACAAGGCATGTCCGACGTGCCCTATCCTGACTTGTCCTGGATGGCCGCGCTGCCGCTGGTGGGCGACCTGCGGGTCGGCGAGCAGTACTACCTTCTGGCCCTTGCGATCGTGGCAGCGTGCCTCGCCCTGCTGAGGACGATCGTGGATTCGCCATTCGGGCGCATGCTCACGGTGATCCGGGAAAATCCTGAACGCGCCCGCTTCATCGGACTCGACGTGCGCCGCTACGAACTGGCCGCTTTCGTTCTGGCGGGCGCATTCGCCGGCGTCGCCGGGGCATTGTTCGGGTTGTTCAACCGCGGCGTGTTCCCGGACTTCGCATACTGGTCAAAATCCGCCGAGGTGCTGATCATGGTCATCCTCGGCGGAATGGGCCACTTCTGGGGGCCCGTCATCGGCGCGGGAGCTCTCATCCTGTTGAACCAGCAGATCAGCGCGTATACCCAGTTCTGGCCGTTCGTACTCGGCGTCACCCTGATCGTGCTGCTGTTCGTTTTTCCGGGCGGCATCGTCGGGACGGTCGCATCAATGAAGCTCCCCCCGAAGCGCCTTCGGCGCCTCCCCCCAAGGGGGCGCCGCGAGCGGCCCGGCGAAGCCGAATCCGCCGCGGCTGCTGGACGAGGCGCGCCTGTTTCGAGCCGTGCGGGTGGCGCGCCAGGCGCCGGGGATAACTGAGATGTCTGCGCTGCCTGCGCTGCCGTCTGAGGCGAGCGCCCCGGCACCTGCCGGGATGCTGACCGTGCGGAAACTGCGCAAGAGCTTCGGTGGCTTCAAGGCGATCGATGGCGTCAGTCTCGCCATGGCGCCACGCGAGATCGTCGCCATCATCGGGCCCAACGGCGCCGGCAAGTCGACGCTCTTCAACCTGGTGACGGGACACATCCTGCCGGATCACGGCGAGGTGCTGTTCGAAGGCCGACGGATCACCGGCGCGCAACCGCACGATATCTGCCGGATGGGCATCGGCCGGTCGTTCCAGCGGATCAACATCTTTCCGAAGCTCAACGTATTCCAGAATGTGCAGGCAGCGATCATCGCCGACCGTGGCAAGGGCAGCCGCCTGTGGGGACGATCGGCGGCACTGTTCGGCGAAGAGACGATGGCGTTGCTCGAATCGATCGGGCTGGCGGACTACGCTGGCGCGACCAGCGGCGAATTGTCGTACGGTGCGCAGAAACAGATCGAGCTCGGGATCGCGCTGGCCAGTCAGCCGCGGCTGCTGTTGCTCGACGAACCGACAGCCGGCATGTCGGCCCGGGAGACGCGCGAGACGATCGCCCTGCTCGAGCGCATTGCCGCGGAGCGCAGCCTGTCGCTGTTGTTCACCGAGCACGACATGGCGGTGGTGTTCTCCATAGCGCAGCGGATCGCGGTCCTTCACCAGGGTCGGCTGATCGCTGAAGGCACGCCGGCGCAGGTGCGCTCGGATCCGGAGGTCCGCCGCATCTACCTGGGGGCGGGAAAGTGACGGCGGCGCAGGCGGGTCGGGCGGCTGCCTTGGAAGCGGCAGCGGGAGCGTCGGGAGGGGCAGCCGGATCGAAGGAGGTGCCCCTGCTGGACGTACGGGACGTGCATGCGGCTTACGGTCTCTCACGGGTGCTGTTCGGTGTGTCGCTGCAGGTCGCGCGCGGCGAGTGCGTATGCCTGCTCGGGCGCAACGGTGTCGGCAAGACCACCACGATGCGGGCGATCATGGGCTTGACGCCGCCCACCGCGGGCCAGGTGCGGTGGCAGGGAAGGGAAGTCACCGGCTGGGCGCCGCATCGCGCTGCGAGATCGGGGGTCGGTTTCGTGCCGGAGGATCGCCGCATTTTTGCGGACCTGACCGTCTGGGAGAACCTGGAAGTGGCGCAGCGGGCGGCAGCGCGCGAGGGACGCTGGAACTTCGAGTCGATCTACCAGCTGTTTCCGAAGCTTCGCGAGCTTTCGGCCCGCCGCGGCGGGAACCTCTCAGGCGGCGAGCAGCAGATGCTGACCATCGCCCGCACGCTGATGGGAAGTCCGGAGCTGCTGCTGCTCGATGAACCGTCGGAGGGGTTGGCACCGCTGGTGGTCGAGCATCTCCTGGAGCAGGTGCGGCTGTTGCGCGATCAAGGTCTGACCATCCTGCTGGCGGAGCAGGGCGTGGATTTCTCCCTGGCGCTCGCCGACCGGGTTTACGTGCTCGAGAAGGGAAGCGTGCGCCATAGCGGGCCTGCTGAAGAACTGCGTCGTGATGAAGCGCTGCGCAACTCGCTGCTGACGATATAGGCTCAAGCCACAGACGTTTAGGCTGTATCCCGATGTACAACGAGGAGACCTGATCATGCCATTCGTGAACATTCGCATCAACGACGGACATTCGCAGCAGCGCAAGGACGAGATCGCGCGACGCGTGGTCGAGGCGATCAACGAGGTCGCGGAGATACCCAAGGAAGCGATCTGGGTGGTCTTCGAGGACGTGTCGCGCGACGACTGGTACGTCGGTCCTACCCGGGTCAGCCAGATGAAGAAGGGATGAGGAGCCTGCAATGAGCGTAGAGATTCGCGATCCGCGGTTCCGCGAGGTCGTGGGCGAGCAGGTCGCTTTCGAAAAGATCGCGACCGGCTTCCTGTTCACCGAAGGGCCGCTTTGGCATTCCCGGGAGCAGTACCTGCTGTTCTCGGACATGCCGGGCGATCACCTGCGCCGCTGGAGCGAGCGCGACGGCGTCACGACCTTCCGCAAGCCCTGCAACCAGTCCAACGGCCTGGCGTGGGATCCGCAGGGCCGGCTGATCGCCTGCGAACATTCCTCAAGCAGCCTGACCCGCACCGAGCCCGACGGCGCGATCACCACCCTCGCGTCGCATTGGCAGGGCAGGGAACTGAACAGCCCGAACGACGTCGCAGTCGACAGGCGCGGCGCGATCTATTTTTCCGACCCGACCTATGGGCGCTCGGAGTTTTACGGGCGGCCGCGGCCGACTGAACTGGACTTCCGGGGCGTGTACCGGGTGATGCCGGATCTGGGGGGCGGCACGCCGCATTCGCTTTCGCTGCTGGCCGATGATTTCGGCCAGCCGAACGGGTTGTGCTTTTCGGCCGACGCAAAGCGCCTGTTCGTCAACGACACCGAGCGCGCTCACATCCGGGTATTCGACCTGAATGCGGATGGCTCAGTCGGTGGCGGAGACGTGTGGGCCGAGACAGTCGGCGAAGGTCAAGGCGCGCCGGACGGCATGAAAAGCGACATGCAGGGCAATGTCTACTGCTGCGGGCCGGGCGGCATCCACGTCTTCACTGCGCAAGCGGAGTGCCTGGGCGTGATTCGCGTGCCCGAGTACACGGCGAACTTCGCATGGGGTGATGCCGACGGGTGCAGCCTGTATATCACCGCATCGACCTCGGTGTACCGGATCAGGACGCGGGTCGCGGGGCGGTTGCAGATGACGTGATAGTGCACGCGCCACCAGACAAAGCTGGAAGTCGCTGACCGCCATCCTGCGAACAGGCAGCAACCGATCAGCGGGCGCCCATGCCGATCGCGAATTAACTCATGTTAACCGTCGGGGGAGGAAGTTTTCTCCTTCCCTGCATCTGAGCGCTTGCTCGGTGTCGTATTCATCTAAAGCGTCGATTTCAAGTCGTCGTCGCCAGAGTTTACAAACTTCTATTTCAAACCAGTTCGCTCAGAGGAAAACCACCATGAGTCATTCCCGGAATTACAAGGCGCCAGGCCATATCGGCAAGCTCAGTGTGATGAGTATCGCCGTAGCGGTTGCGTTAGCAGGCGGCTATGCGGAGGCGTCGAGTCACCGCGAAGGACCGTTCATCGCAATGCAACCAGCCGTCGACGGCACGGACTTCTACATGTTCCGCAGCTACGAAGATGGTTGGACCAACCACGTCACGCTGCTTGCAAACTATATTCCCTC
>JACCRJ010000628.1 GCA_013813615.1 Lautropia sp.
CATGTGCTCGGTTCGGCGCAGGTCAGGCTGGAAGCCGGCGGCGAAGTGTGGGTGGTGTCGGGCGACTACAAGCTGGAAGACGACGGCACCTGTGCGCGTTTCGAGCCGGTCCCGTGCCACACCTTCATCACCGAGTCCACCTTCGGCCTGCCGATCTACCGGTGGCGACCCCAGTCGGAAGTGTTCGCCGGCATCAACGACTGGTGGCGGACCAACGCGGCTGCCGGACGCGCCAGCGTGCTCTTCTGCTACGCCTTCGGCAAGGCTCAGCGGATACTGCGCGGCCTTGACGACTCGATCGGTCCGATCCTGGTACACGGGGCTGTTTCGCCGCTGAACGACGCTTATCGCAGGACGGGGGTGCAGCTCCCGGATACGCCGCGACTCATTGAAGTCTCGGATGCGGGGCTGGTGCGCCGATCCCTGGTCCTGGCCCCGCCGTCGGCGCAGGGCACGCCGTGGATGCGGCGGATCGGCGACCACGCCAGCGCCTTCGCCAGTGGCTGGATGCTGCTGAGGGGCAACCGCCGGCGCCGGGGCCTCGATCGCGGCTTCGTGCTTTCCGATCACGCCGACTGGCCAGGGCTTCATGCGGCTATCCACGCCACCGGCGCAGAGCGGGTGATCGTGACCCACGGCAGCGTCTCCACGATGGTCCACTGGCTGCAGGAGCAGGGACTGCAGGCCGAGGCTTTCGTGACCCAGTACGGCGAGGAGGACCTGGAGCCGGCATGAAGGCGTTCGCCAAACTCTACATCGAGCTGGACGAGACGACTTCGAGCAATGCCAAGCTCGCGGCAATGGCGGGCTACTTTCGCAGCGCACCGGCGGCCGATGCGGCATGGGCGGTCTACTTCCTCGCCGGCGGCAAGCCCCGGCAACTGGTTCCGGTCAAGGTCCTGCGCGATTTCGCGCAGCAGGCGTCGGGCATGCCGCCGTGGCTCGTCGAGGAGTGCTACCAGTCGGTCGGCGATATGGCGGAGACGATCGCGCTGCTGGTGCCACCGGCCGGCGCGGACATGCTCGCCGTAGACGCGGGGCTCTCGCAGTGGATGGAGGAGCGGCTGCTGCCCTTGCGCGGGATGGTGCCTGCGGCGGTGCTCGAGCGCCTCGGACTCTACTGGGCGGAGCTCGACAGTCATGGCCGATTCGTGTGCGGGAAACTGATCACCGGCAACTTTCGCGTCGGCGTCTCGCGCCTGCTGGTCACGCGAGCGCTTGCCGCCGCCTCCGGCATCGACGGGAAGCGAATCGCGCAGCGGCTGGTCGGCTATACCGACATCGGCCACCATCCCAGGGCGGAAGATTTCCTGCGGCTGGTGGCCGCCGAATCCGGCACCGAAGGCGACACGCGCAGCAGCATCCATCCCTATCCGTTCTTTCTCGCGCAACCGCTGCAGCTGCCGACCGGGAGTTTCGGTGCGCAGTTGGGTCCGCCGCAGGACTGGCTGGTCGAATGGAAGTGGGACGGCATTCGTGCCCAAGTAGTGAGGCGGACAGGGGAGATCGGCGTCTGGTCGCGCGGCGAGGAACTCGTGACGGACCGGTTTCCGGAGGTGGCGGCGATGGCCCGCCTGCTTCCGGACGGTACGGTGCTGGACGGCGAGATCGTCGCGTGGACGGACGGCACCGTGCAGGCGTTCGCTCGCCTGCAGCAGAGGCTGGGGCGCAAGACGCTGTCGCCGCGCCTGCTGGAGGACATCCCGGTGTGCCTGCTAGCCTACGACCTGCTGGAATGGCAGGGGCAGGACTGGCGAACGCGCGCGCAGTCGGAGCGCCGCACGCAGCTCGAGCGGTTGGTGGCGGATTTGCGTCCCGGCTCGCCGGCGCTGCAACTGTCTCCGCTGCTTGCCGGCGCCGACTGGGAGGAACTGGACCTTCATCGCCAGGAGTCGCGCGCCCGCGGCGTCGAAGGCATGATGCTGAAGGCGAAGACGTCGCTGTACGGTGTCGGCCGCACCAGCAGCACCGGGGTCTGGTGGAAGTGGAAGGTCGACCCTTTCAGCGTCGACGCGGTACTCATC